>CANSRB010000005.1 GCA_947649285.1 uncultured Clostridia bacterium | reverse complement strand
GATTTCATCCTGGCATACAACGGCGAAGCGAAAAATGCTCGGATTTTTTTCCGGTTCAGCGCCTCCGCTTCGGCCGGCGTAAGATACTGCTTCCGAAGCAGACGGTTGATTTCCGCTTCCAGATCCTGTTCCGCCGCTTCATAATCCGCATACTGCATAAAGCTGTGCAGTATCGTCCCCCGCTGGGCAGGAGTCAGCCCTTTCGCCTGTAAAAAAGCCGGCCTGGTATCCAGATGAATCGCATCTTCCTGCGCCTTTTTGGCAATCTGCGTCACCGTCAATTTAGCGGGAAGCTCGGTCAGCTCCTCAAAAGGATACCGGTATTTAAACCTCTGCCGAAGCCTTTCCACCTGCACCGGATCCAGCTCCGAGAAAAAGACCCGATCCGGCTTGGATGCCCCCTCCTCCGGCACGGCAGGCACCCATACCGCGCGCAAAGGGAAATCAGCGGGAACCGGCTTTAAATCCGGACGGCCAATCTGGGCACGAAGCTCCCCACAGTCAGGATGCCGGAGTAAAACCGGCAGCATCCAGCCTTCATACCCTCGCGCCAGATAGCTTTCAAAAGGCTCCATCCGGCCGTCTGATGCCTGATAGGAAAGCTTCCGAAGCGTCTGCGCAGCATTCGGCAGACTGGCCAGCAGGATCAGCTTTTCACGGGCCCGGGTCATCGCCACATACAACACCCGCATTTCCTCGGCAATCAGTTCTTTTTCGCTCCGCAGGCGGATTGCCTCAAATGGCAGGCTGCTATAGCTTTGAAGCGTTTCCCGCTGGATAATTTTCATGGAAAATCCCAATGCCGCATTTTGCTGAAACGGACGGATCAGATCCATTTTATTGAAACGCTTGCCGCAGTCCGCGACCATGCAAACCGGAAACTCCAGCCCCTTCGACGCATGGATGGACAGAATCTGCACAGCCCCTCCTGTTTCCGAAGCCGGATTCGCCGCGGAGAAATCCTCGCCGCTTTCCCGCACCCGGTCCAGATAGCGCAAAAATCCGGCCAAACCGCCCTCTCCGAAGCTTTCATAGCGTTCCGCATAGGTCAACAGCAGACGGAGGTTCGCATCCTTCTGCACGCCGTCCCCCATTGCATAGGCCAGCGCGGGAAAATCCGTTTGATCGTAGATTTCGCGGATCAGCTCGCTGCATCGGAGCAGGGCAGATTTCTCCCGAAGCTGCTGCAAAAAAAGCAGGAAGTCGGAAGCGTGCCGGCTGCCCTCTTCCGCATACTGCCGCATGGCCCGGTATAAAGGGACGCTTTTCTGCGCCAAACGGATTTCCGCCACCTCATCCGCCGTAAACCCGCAAACCGGCGAAAGCAAAACGGACAGCAATGGAACATCCAGCAGCGGATTGTCGATAATCCGAAGTAAATTCACGGCAATCAGGACTTCGTAGGAATCAAAATATCCCTCCGAGCTGGCCGCGTGGCAGGGAATATTCTGTGCCTTCAGCGCCTTGGCATAAACAGGAGCCTTACTGGTATGCGACCGCAGCAGAATTGCAAAATCTCCATAGCCACACCGCCGCAGCCCCTGCTTTCCCTGTACCTGATAGCCCGAATCCACCATGCTGTGGATCAGCTCCGCCGCATAAGCCGCCTCCCGCAGGGTCCTGTCCGTCCCGGTTTCAGAGCCGCCGTCCAAAACATGCAGCTCCGGACAGGAGGGCGGATAGGGGTCGTATACCGCCCCCGGAAGCAGTTTTTCCTCTTCCCCATAGGCAATCTCACCGATTTCCTCTGACATCAGCCGTTCAAACAGGAAATTGACCAACCCACAAACCTCCCGGCGGGAACGGAAATTCTGCCCGAGAATGATTTTCGCTCCCCCAGCCGGGAAGGGCTCTTCCGGGTCATAAGTCGGGAAACATCGGCTTTTTTGGATAAAAAGTGCTGGCATAGCCTTGCGGAAGCGGTAGATCGACTGCTTGACATCCCCGACCATAAACAGGTTTTTGTCCCCGCGGGAAAGCAGGCTGAAGATCCGGTTCTGGATCTCGTTTATATCCTGGCACTCATCGACCATGATTTCGTCATACTGCGCCGAAAGCGCTTCCGCAACAGCCGATTTTTTCGGGCCGTCTGGCGTTTGCTCCAGCAGCAGGCGCAGGGCATAATGCTCCAAATCAGCATAATCCATCCGGTCGGCTTCCTGCTTTTTTTCCTCCAGCCGGAGATAAAGCTTCCGCACCAGGCCGAACAGAGCCGTAACCCGAGGCAGCAGGATCGCCCGGTCCTGCTGGTATTCCGCATTCGTAAACAGGTACCGGGAGGAAAGCTCCTCCAGCAAAGCCCACACTTCCCCCCGGCGCTGCTTCAGAGAATCCAGGAATTCGGCATCTTCGAATTTACGCACCGGCTTGAGGGACAGCTTTTTCATCAAACGGGAAAACTCCGCCGCCTCGGAAAGCCGCCCCGAAGCCCCCAGCGCGTACAACGCCTGCACCTGTTCAAGATCCGACGAAAAAGCCGGGCCGTATTTCTCCTGCACCGCCGGCTGGGAGGCCATTTCCTCCAGGCATTCGCTCAGCCTGCGCTCCCCATACCGGAGCGCGGAGCAGAGATGCCCCAGCACCTCGGGCGCCCAGGGACAGAGATCCACCGAATCCTCCCGACGGTAAAATTCCTCGGCCTGATCCAGGAATTCCAGCGGAAAGGAGAACGAGCGGATAAAATCATAGACCGACAGAATCAGCGAGTGAAGCGGCCTGTCATCCCGGATACAGACGGATTCCACCAGATCCCGGAACTCTTTTTCCGCCGAAGCATAATGTGCTTCCAGGATTTCTTCCAGCGCCTCCCGTTTCAGCACGGCCAGTTCCGCATCGTCTGCAATGGAAATTTCCCCGGAAATCCCCAGCAGCTCAAAATGTTCCCGAATCAGGCTGGAACAAAGCGCGTGTATCGTCGAAATCCGGGCCGAGGGCAGCAGCATCTGCTGGTTTTGGAGCCATTCATTTTCCGGGTCCTGTTCAATCAGCTCTGTCAAACGGTCACCGATCCGGCGGCGCATTTCTTCCGCCGCTGCTACCGTAAAAGTCACGATAATCAAACGGTCAGCCGGAACCGGAACTTCCCCCGTCAGCATCCGGATCACCCGCTCGGTCAGGACCGCTGTTTTCCCGCTGCCTGCCGCAGCCGAAACCAGCAGGTTCCCGCCCGAGGCTTCAATCGCCTGAGTCTGATGGGCTGTAAATGATATCGCTGCCATCGGAATCCTTCCTCATTTCTTCAAAAATCTCTTCCCGCCGGCAGCTGAGATAGGGCCGGACTTTTCCTCCGGGCGTCCGCCCGCAGACAGCCCGATAAGAGCAGTAGTCGCAGCTGTCCGGCAGCGGGAGAGCTTCCACCCGGCCTTCATGCAGCTCCCGCGCCATCTGGAGCACCAAACGGTCAATATAATGCCCGATCTGCCCCAGTTCCTCCAGCGTCACCAGGGAATTTTTGCTGGCTGCCGTAAAATCGCCGCCCTTGGTGTACTGCACCGGGATGAACAAGCCCTCCATCGACGTATCCATGGCCCGCAGCAGTTCCGGATCCTGGAGCAAAAGCCCGCTCATGGTATAGCTTTTCCGCTGTTCCCGCTCAATCTCGGCTGGAGTCGCGTCCCGGCCCAACGAAGCGCCGCTCTCTCCCGCCGGAAGATAGAGAATCCCCGCAGGCCGTGTGCCGGCATAAAACTCCCGGCCGCCCCTCCGGATACACTCCTGATAGATCAGCATCTGGAGGTTCAGCCCATATAAAACGTCGTTCAGCTTAAATTGTTTCCGGCCGGATTTATAATCCACAATCCGGATACAGCGTTCGCCTGATCCATTAGTGTACGCATCAATCCGGTCAATTTTCCCTGAAATCCGCACCACGGTGCCATTCTCATCCCGCAGGCAGAGAGGCGGGATTTCGGCATCCTCCCGGATTTCATATTCGAACCCGCAGGGCTGGAACAAGCTTTGCAGCAGCTCCTGATGAAGCTGCTCGGCCAATTTCAATACCGACCGTTCCAGCCGGTTATAGAGATAGAGAAACCGGCTGGTCTTATCCCGGCTTCCTCCCATCACACCTTCCAGATACTTTTCCAGCTCTGCCCGAACCAATGCACGAGCCTGATTTTCGTCGTATCCTTCCCCCAAATCCAATTCCCGGCAAAGACAATACAGAATATGATGGATCAGCACGCCGGTTTCCAACGGGTTCAGCTCGGCCTTTTTCAAGGGGTATGCCCGTATCCCCTGCTCCATAAAATAGCGGAACGGGCATTGGCTGTAAACCTCCACCCGGGTTGGAGAAAGGTTCATTTCCCGGCCAAACAGCCGGACAGCGTTCGCCCGGTTTTCAATCCGGAAATCCCGCTCCTCCAGCACCCGGTCCAGCCCCGCCAGTTTCCCGGCATATTCCTCCTCCGGCAGAAGCGCCGCCTTCAGAGAAGCCGTGAGCGGGGTGTCGTCCAGATAAGTCCGGGCCAGATAAGCGAACGCTGTTTCCCGGCTCCAGCAAAAAAATTCACCCGGAAGCGCAGAGGCTTCCATCCGTATCTCTTCCCCGAACATCCGCCGCAGCTGGGGGAACAGGATTGACGGGGTTTTCAGCTTCCCGGAAATATCCGCGCAGCGAGCGGTCAAAAACAGTCGCTCGCTGGGGGAGGTCAGGGTTTTATACGCAACGAACCGTTCCTCCTTCAGCCGGTCCCGCGAGGATTTGGAAAGTTCCAGCTCGAAATGGGACAAGGCTTCGCGTTCCCGATCGGTAAATACCCCGCTTTCCGCCGGAACACAGGGGAGGATATTTTCATTGACCCCCAACACCAAAACCGCCCGCTTATCCATAATTCGGATCCGGTCTGCACTGCCGACGATCACGCTGTCTATCGCCTGAGGCAGACTTCCCAATTCACAGCCGGACGCCCCCAGCAAAAACAGCTGCTCAAACCGCTCCGGAGAAAGCCGGCGCTCTCCGGCTGCCTGCACCAGTGTATTCAGCAAACCAATCAGCAGGTCCCAAACCTGGCCGTATTCCTGCGCTAACCCAAAGTCTTCTGCTACCAGCGCTTCCGCTGCCCGCTGTTCGATCCGAACCGGGACCTCCAATTCCTCCAGCAGAGCGAATAGCCCGCCGCAGGCCTCCTGAACAGTCCCCTGGCGCAAAACCTCCCGGAAGCGTTCCAGCGCCGGAATCAGCCCTTCCCTCAAACGGTTGACGCGGCCCAGCAGCGCCTCGTCCTCCTCGTTCAGCTCCTGCTGGAAGCCCCGGGGATGGGCGGTAAAAGGCTCCAGAAAACGGCTGCCGCTGATTTCCCAGATAAAAAGATAGTTTTCAAATTCGGCGATTTCCTCCACCGAAAAAACCGTCATGCCGGTTTTCAGCAGGGCCAGCACCCGTTCAGTCGAAAAGCCGCCTGCCCCGCAGCTCAGCACCTGGCGGACAAACCGGAACAGCGGCTTGGGCAATACCGGGCTGGGCTGATCGCAGGTAAACGGAATCCCATACTTCGGGAAAGCGGCGTTCAGGATATTCTGATAGGCGGCCAGGTCCCGGGATACCAGCGCGATTTCCGCATAACGGAACCCCTCTTCCCGCACCAGACGGGAAATTTCAGACAGGGCGGTGTCTACCTCTTCATACTCGTGCCTGCAAAGCAGCGTCCGGATCTCCGAGGCTTCCCCCGAAAAAGCAGGGATCGCCGAAGCCAGCAGATGCTGCTCCAGATGCCGCAGAGCTTCCGACCTGAAATACGTCCCCTCCAGCTTCACCGGTGAGACGACCCGTACCCCCAGTTTCCGGGCAGTCTGGATCAGCCGGAGGTAGACCTCCTGCACGCTGGAAAAGACGCTGGCCGGCGACCCGTTGGCCCGGCCCAAATCCAGGCAAAGGGAAAAGGTCACCTCCTCCGCTTCCGAAAGAATCCGTTGAATCAGCCGATTTTCGCCCGCGGTAAAGGACTTGAACTCGTCAAAATAGACGGTATACCCGGCAAAATACCGCTTATCCTGAAGCAAAGCCAGCGCCCGGGACAGATCATCCAGCGGATCCCGGAAAGACCTTTCCAGCAGGGCTTGATAAGCAGCATAAATCAAGGCTGTTTCACTCAGCTTCTCCCGGAACCCACCTTCCTCCATCCGGGGCAGGACCTGGTTCAGCTCCTCGGGGGAAACGCCGGCGTTTTTGAATTCCGCCACGGTTTGAAGCATCGAATTCACAAAATTCGGATACCGTGCCGACCGGGAATAAATCTCCAGCCGATCCCCCAGCTCCTCCAGCGCAAGGGACATCAACATGGCTTTGGCGGGATCCTCGGCATAACTGCCGGCGATCCCGCCGAATTCTTTGAATAAATTTTCCGCAAAACGGGTAAAGCTGGTTACTGTAACCCGCCGGAACGCCTCGCCGCCCAGCCGCCGGAACAGCTTTTTCTCCATTTCAAAGGTAAACTGCTCCGGGACGATCAGTAGGATACGTTCCTCCGGCAAGGCCGCGCGCTGTTCAATTTCTTCCAGCATCCGGCTGGTTTTCCCGGATCTCGCCGGCCCAAGAATAAAATGAAGCATGAGTCCTCCCCGCTGTTGTGAAAATACCGAAACTTTATCCGTCCTCCTGAAACCAATTGCGGAGCGATTCAATCCATTCCACAGCGGCGAATTTCACCTGGACTTTTTTGCCGCCCTCCACCAGCTCCCGCTGCTCCGGCGTGAGGATGCTGTCCAGTGTTTCCCCGCTTTCCGCTGCCGGGAGGCAAAGCGGCGGATACAGCACGCACCACCAGTTTTTCCCTTCCCCGCTGCCAATGGTCAGACGAAGCGCCTCGTATTCGCCCGCGGGAAGAGTGAATCCCTCGTATTCCCGGGTAGGGAAGTACATTTTCCGCACCTCCGCCCGGACAGGATAATCATATCCCTGACGGCGGATTTCCTCCTCCGCCGCCGCTTCGATCTGCTCCAGCTGAGCTTGGGCCGCTGCTTTTGCTTCCGGCACACTGTGTGCCGAATCGAACAGACTGTAGTCTAATTCGAGGATGCGGTCCCTGACCGCCAGTTTCAGCGCCTGGTCTTCCTTTGAGTCCGAATTCGCCAGAATATGCAGCCGGAGCACGCTCCCCCGGATCTCCTCGATATCCTGGGCAAACCCCGTCACCGAAGGCAGGCAGATAGAAAAAATAAAGCCGATGATCAAGGCCAGCAGCCCTTTGTGTTGCATCCGTTTCCGCATGAAAAATGTCCTTTCTCCCAGCCCGGTACAGTTTCCCGATCGGGCTTCTTCAATCTTGCTGAGAGTATGGACATTTCCCCCTGTTTTATTCAGCCGAAAGGATTTGGGGGCCTGTCCCGACAGGCTGGCAGAGGAAAGCCTGTTTCCCTTCCTGCCGCAGCCGTTCCATTGAAGCACAGGCCGAACCCTCCTCCCAGAACAGCCCGTAAACTGCCGAGCCGCTCCCGGTCATCAGGGCCGCCGCCGCACCGTCCTGTAAAAACCCCCGCTTCAAATCAGCCAGCTCCGGCAGCTCCACGACCTCCTCAAAAACATTGCAGAGCCCGGATGCCAGCCCCATCCAATCCCCTGCCCGAAGGTCGGAAAGCAGTCTGGCATGATCCGGACGGCGTCGGATTTCTCCACAGTCCGAACGGGAGAACGCCGGGCCGGTAGGGATGGAAAGCTCCGGCTTGACCACGACAAACCAGCATTCCGGCAAGGGAGGAAGAGAAAGAATCCGTTCCCCGATCCCCTCCACCAACGCCAGCCCTCCGGTCAGGCAGAACGGAACATCCGCCCCAATCGTTTCACCAATCCGGCAAAGCTGCGGAAGCGGCAGAGCGGTTTCCAGAAGCTCGTTCAGCCCCCAGAGTACGGCTGCTCCGTCCGCGCTTCCGCCCCCCATCCCGGCCCCGGAGGGCGTTTTCTTGTCCAGTCGGATCTCCAGCCCTGCGGAAAGGCCGGTTTCCGCCAAAAAGCGTTTCGCTGCCGTGACAGCGATATTCTCCTCCCCTTTCGGGAGAGGAAATTTCTCACAGGAAAAGTGTATTCCTTCCCCGGATACTCGTTCGATCTCCAGCGTATCCCCCAGTGAAACCGTCTGCATCAGCATCCAAAGCAGATGGTACCCATCCTCCCGCTTTCCCAGAATGTCCAGCGACAGGTTCAGCTTCGCCGGGGCAAAGAGCAACAGCCGCTTCATCCTCTCAGCTCCTGGAGGAATTCGCCGATCCGCCGCAGCGCTTCCTGGATATGCTTGATCGAATACGAATAGGAAACCCGGACAAAGCCCTCTCCGCTCGCGCCGAACGCTGTACCCGGCACAACAGCCACCCGTTTGGAATAGAGCAGCCTTTCGCAGAATTCATCCGACGTCATGCCGGTGGACTGGATGGATGGGAAAATATAAAATGCCCCCTCCGGCTCAAAGCAGTCCAGTCCCAGCTTGTTAAATCCATCCACGATATACCGGCGGCGGCGGTCATATTCCTGCACCATGGACTGGATGTTTTCCTCGCACCGTCTAAGCGCTTCGACCGCCGCGTGCTGACTGGTGGTCGGCGCGCACATGATGGCGAACTGATGGATTTTGGTCATTTGGGCAATCACCGGAGCCGGTCCGCAGGCATAACCCAGCCGCCAGCCGGTCATGGAAAAAGCCTTCGAAAAGCCGTTTACCAGGATGGTGCGCTCCTTCATTCCCGGGATGGCCGCAAAGGAAACATGACGGCCGTTGTAGGTCAGCTCCGCGTAAATTTCATCGGAAAGCACCATGATATCCGTCTCCCGCAGCACCTCGGCAATGGCCTCCAGATGCTCCCTCCGCATGACGCCCCCGGTCGGGTTATTCGGGTAGGGCAGGATCAGCAGCTTGGTTTTGTCCGTAATATGAGCGCGGAGCTCTTCCGGGGTCAGACGGAAATGGTTCTCCGCTTTGGTCGGGATCGGGACAGCTTTCCCGCCGGTCAGTTCGATAATCGGGGCATAGGCCACGTAGCAGGGTTCGACGACGAGCACCTCATCGCCCGGGTTCAGCAGGGCACGGATGCAGATGTCAATCCCCTCCGACCCGCCGACGGTCACGACTACTTCTTTTTCCGGGTCATATTCCGCACCGAATTTGCTGCCCAGATAATGAGCAATCTCCTGCCGCAGCAGCTCCAGCCCGGAATTAGAGGTATAGCTGGTTTTTCCCTTTTCCAGCGTATCAATTGCAGCGGCGCGGACGATCCAGGGGGTCTTGAAATCCGGCTCCCCAACGCCTAGCGCGATGACGTCCTCCATGGAATTGGCGATGTCGAAATATTTGCGAATGCCGGAAGGCTTGATCTCCTGCACCCGGTCTGATAAAATCTTTGAATAGTCCATCAATACCACACGTTCCTTCTCTCGTCAGTCTGGCTGAAATGTACATCCAGCCCCTTTTCCTTGTAACGGCAAAGCACAAAGTGGGTTGCCGTGGAAAGGACGGAATCCAGTGTTGCTAAGCGCTGCGCCACAAACATCGCGATATCTTTAAAGGTTTCACAGGAGATCAGCAGGGCCAGGTCATAGCCGCCCGACATCAGGTACAGATCCTCTACTTCGGGATATTGGGTGATTTTCTCGGCGATTTCATCAAAGCCCAGGTCCCGCTTCGGGGTAACTTTCAGTTCGATAATCGCCGAAACCACATTTTCCTTGAGCTTATCCCGATCCACAATCACTTTATACCCTCGGATAATCCCTTCTTTTTCCAGCTGTGCAACGATCTTTTCCACCTCGACGGCAGGGATCCCCAGCATCACGCCCATCTCTTCATAGCTGTAACGGGCGTTTTCCTCCAATAACTGCAATACTTTATCTTTGTTCATTCAAAACAGCCTCCTTTTCGATCGTTTCCCGATCCTCCCACTGATCCAGCGGAACCTGAACCGGGCTTCTTTTTTCATAATAAACAAAATGCCTAAATCCCGCTTCCCGGGCCATTTCAAGCCCCATTCCTGCCCCGGCGCCGATCCGGTCCGGCGTATGCGCGTCGCTTCCAAAGGTCAGCAGTTCCCCGCCCAGGTCGCGGTACATCTCCAGATAGCGCCGGTTCAGCGCTACTTCCTCCATGGTTCGGAAGCTGGCTGTATTCAGTTCCAACGCTTTCTGGTTTCGGATCAGGGTAAGGAAAACCTGCTCTGCCAGCGGATCGAAGCTTTCCGGCCGAAGCAGGAATTCCCGTTTTCCCTTCTGTGCATAAAGGTAGCGGTAAGGATAGGTGATATGCGCCAGCGTATCAAAGCGGTTCCACTCCGCCAGCTCCAGCAGCTCAGTATAATACCGCCGGAACAGGAAGAAAAGCTCGTCGTCGCTCAGAGCGGCATAATCCATCCAATAGAAGTCCTGCTCCCCTGCCAGGTTATGCAGCGAACCAATCACAAAATCCAAGCCAGGCAATGTCAGAATTTCCTCTGCTCGGGCGATGCCCTGAAGCGGCTGCCCTAATTCCACGCCGGCCAGCAGCCGCAGCGGCGCGTGCTCCCGCGCAGTATGGATCGCCTCCAAGCTGGCCGGGATCCGCTCTCCCAGCTGCTGTTCGGCATATTCATTGACATCACAGTGGTCCGTAACAGCAAATATGCCAATCCCTTTTTTCGCCGCTGCCGCCGCCATTTCTTCCACTGCACAAAAACCGTCAAACGAAAAAACCGAGTGGTTATGACAGTCGATTTTCAACTGGATCCCCTCCCTTTGGAACCACCGGCTGAAAAACCGGACGGTTGTTTTCAGCATACTCTTCTGTTTCATTCAGTATATTTTGCTTATTATAGCATAACCCGACTTGTTTTTCAACGCTTGAAAATCCCGAGTGAGTGTCCTCTCTGTTGGGCGGTCTTGATCGCCCTGCCAGCGGGCAAATCCTCTATCGGGCCGAGGACATTGAAAAAAACAGCCTCTTGCCCTCTATCGCCGCCATGCGGCCTTTATCTTCCAGGGCTACAACCTGATCACGACTACTTGATCCCAATGCAGAATGTGGCCCTGACCTCTAAGCAGCCGCCTTTCCAATTCTGAGACAACTGGGACTGACTGCGGAGGAAGCAAGGCGGAATGTGCTGAAGTTGCCCGGGGGCCAGCAACAGCGTGCAGTCTCAATCAAATTTTTGGAAGAAGATCTTGACGAATCAAAAAATATATGATAAACTATGTAAAGTTTGCTGGAATAGCTCAGTTGGTAGAGCAGCGCATTCGTAATGCGCAGGTCGCGTGTTCGAGTCACGTTTCCAGCTCCAAGAAAGAATAAACAGGCTCGCAGATGAATCCATCCCGCGAGCCTGTTTGCTGTTGCCTGGAAAAATGTAATCATCCGCTAAAGCATCGAAGCTGTTGATCTGTGTTTTTTCATCGCTCAATGCGGTCAGCATCAAAATAGGAACATTGCTTGCTTTGCGTATTTCTTTTAGGACTTGGATGCCATCCATGTTGGGAAGCATAATATCCAGGATAATCAACTCTATAGATTCCTGATGAAAATGGCGTAGTGCTTCCAGACCATCGTAGGCCGAAAATATAGTGTGGCCTGCGTCAATTAAAAAGTCACCGACCAGATTGTTTGTTGTCATATCGCTCCACCTCCGACCACTACTATACCATCTTTGTGTGTCACCAGTGTGAATTTCTACAAAAAGATGTTGCAAAGCGAAGTGTTAAATTTCGTAATTATTTGATTAAGACACAGGAGAAAGGGCATAGCGTAACCTTTCCCCTGTGTCCGCTATAAACTACAAATCAATTCCTTTCTTTCAAAGCGTGGGCCGGGTCTGCGCAACGGCCCTCTGCGGTTCCTGATGGTGAAGATACCGCGCTCTATGTTCTCAGCCCGTAAAGCGATCCCTTTTGCGTCCATGACGGGCCTGCGCTTGGCGTTGTATCTCCGGTCATATTCCTGTTGCTTGCTGCTGGCCTTGTGGCGAAGATACGCCTGATGCAGCTTATCCTGCCGTTCCTCCTGCTTGCGAAACGCCTCCTGTTCTTATGAGATCAATTCCACAGCCCGGAAAGAGGATGGTACGAACCGAATACCGTGTTGTCTACCGCGGTACACTATACGGTCCCTTCGGCTTTCTCCCAGCTGCCAACCGGCTCTGCGCCGCTGATCACGGGCTGTTCTCCCTCCGCGTTGATATAGGTAATCCACTGATGGCTGCCAAGCCCGCCGTTTTTCGGATTTATCCATTCCCGATAAATCCCGCCCGCCGATTATAACCGTATCCCCCAGCATCGCCGCAGAAGCGACCTGGCTGATGGTAGAAAAAGTTCTCTCTTGTCCCGTTGCCTGCCGCTGTATTTTTTGTGATACAAAATAAATCATTTGTATTTCTCTATTCATTTTACTGCCTTATGCCAATAATCTGCGGCTTTTCAGTACGGCTACCGTTTTGCGACAGGGAAAAACAGCTTGTTCTTTCCTGTTTGCGGACAGATAAAATCATGCACAGCGCCCGCCAGAGAAAGATCCTGTTCTTTTAAATAATGGAGCATTTCCGAAAACGTATTCGCATTTTCACGCTCCACCACTTTATATTCATAACCGGGAACTGTCCACTTCACCCAGCCTTCAGGAGCTTCCGCCCCTTCTTCACACTCCGCCCCTGCCAGATAAAAGCCTTTGCTGAAATCCTCCCAGGGCTGAAAGGAACGGGAAAAATCGGACATCACTCCCCATATCCCGACCAGATTTCCATCGGAATCCTTCTTGGCCAAATGCTGGATTTCCTCAAAATGGGAATTGGCATCTTCCCAAAGCCGCTGAATGAATCCCTCCCCTTCAGCAGTTGAGCCTTCTTTTCCAATTACAATAAACGGCCCCTTTTGTTGTGTTTCAATTTGCATCATCACTGTCCTCCTTGATCCAGCCTATTTTTTCTATTATGACATAACCTATTCCTTATTGTAAAGACAGTACGGGCAATTTTTTCCGGCAGCGGTCTAAAACGAATGGGAGGCCGGCAGAGTTCTTCTAATTCCGATAATTAATATCCTGTTCATCACCCAAGTCGAAACATTCCATTTCCCGCCCTTCAGGTAAAAGACGGATAGCTGAAATACGGCGGTTCCAGGCAGGAGAAAAATAATAGATACCGCTCTCCGCGCACATCACGCTGATGCAAAGGGTCTGCTCATAATCGTCGGAGTTCACATCCGCCCTGGCCAGCCCTTCCGGAATATCTACCAGGGCAAAAGCCCGGAACATCCGGGATACCCCGTCCAGCTCATCCTTTCCCCGAACGGCGAATTCTTTCATAAACGCCATCCGGACAAACCGGGAAGGAGAGGAATAATCCCCCGGCAGTCCGAAACCGCCTCCCAGCCTTTCGCTGAAAGCCCGGATCTCATGGCCTGCAATCAGCTGGGGGGCTTTCGGCAGATTGGTAACGCCTGCATAATTCCGCAGATTATCCTGGTGCCATCCATAATTCGGGCTGTTGGTCAGCACACCAATTGTGTTCCGATGAATATGCAGCCCCTCCCTGTCCGGTTCAATAATGATCGTTTCCCCCGTTCGGTCGCTCAGGATATAATGGGCTTGCAGCGGCTTGCTCTGGATCGGTTCATCCACCAGGGCAATACGGGATAACGCCTGAATACTCTCCTCTACCCCGGCACACTGGCTGAGCAGATAGGCCAGCAGACGCCCCGGATGGACAGCAGTCTGACCGGTTTCGACCGATTGGGGATAAACTGCATATTCCGGATAATGAAGAAGGGCCCCCATCAAACCGGCATGGTTCACCCCGTCTACCAAAATAGGTTCCCCGAACCCCAGAACCGCCATCCCTGTCTATCCGTACCGGCCTGGTAACCCCCCATTCCCTGGACGAAGCCCTGGAGTACAGGGAAGGCCCTGCGGAATCTGGATCACCTGGTTGGTTTTCAAATCCCCGAACTGGTCATACGTCCTTCCTAAAAGGTGCAGGCCATCCTTTGTTTCCCATGAAAAACTGCTGCATCCAAATTCCATATACGCAACCTCCTTTTTGACTCTATTTTTCCCTTTTAATTTTCCGATCATACCGGAAAGAACAGTTATCGTACCTTCTCCGCCAAAACCATACAGGTTCCACAGGGATCCCCTGTTATTCAACAGATTGCTTTCCTTCAGGTGTTTTCCGGTATTTCCCATTTTATCCTCTCATTTTATGGAATTTTGTAATTTTCTATAAAATACTTTGAAGGTATAGAAAAAATATTTTATAAAATGAATTGAAATTTGTAAAATCTTATAGTATAATAAGTAAACAAATAAAAGCTATGATCAACAGACAAAACACTGATCGGAGGACATCCCCATGAAGCAAGCCATAAAACAATCCACCATGAGTCTGATTCTGAATATTATTTCGATCATTTTTCTTGGAGGAGTCGCCGTTTCTTTCTTTTTCAATACATATTATAACAACAAAATCAACCAGGCTAATGAAGACCGTTACTACCTTACCTATTACGCCAATCAGTTTATGAACGGTTCCTCCACTCTGACCAGCGAGGTGCGGGCTTACGCTGCCACGGCGGATCAAACCCATTACAATAATTACTGGTATGAAGTCAACACCGCTAAAAACCGGGATATCGGTGTTGAAAAAATGCGCGAAATCGGAATTACCACTGAAGAAGAAGCAATGATCAGCCAAATGTCTTCTCTCTCGAATGAACTAGTTCCATTGGAGGAAAATGCCATGGAAACGGCTGCCCGGGATCCGGAAGCCGCGATGGATTACGTTTTCGGTACAGACTATTCCAATACAATCGCCCAAATCAACCAGTTGAAGTCGGACTTTCTGAGCAGGTTGGACAGCCGCTCGACAGCAGAAGTAATGCGGCTAAATACATTGTGTATTATAACCAGCATCCTCGTCTTTATCTTTTTGGTCGGACTGGTTGTTGCTATGACCATCCAAAGCCGGATGATCCGCCGCAAGCTGATCCACCCAATTATCCAAATTGACAAGGAAATGCGGGAAATCGCCCAGGGAAACCTTTCCTCCAATTTTGATCTGGAACCGGACACTTCTGAAATTGGGATGCTGATCTATTCGATCCATTCGACAAAAGCAGAGCTTAAAAAATATATCGACGATATTTCCTGGATGCTCTCCCAGATGGCTCAGGGCAATATGAACCTGGAACCCAAGATCCGCTATATCGGTGATTTTGAATCCATCCAGACATCCCTGGAAACTATTTTAAACTCCCTGAATCACACGATCAGCCGTATTGATATTTCTTCCGCGCAGGTCTTTGCCCATGCAGACCAGGTTTCTTCCGGTGCACAATCTCTGGCGCAAGGTGCTACGGAACAGGCAAGCACAATCAGCGAGCTTTCATCTACCATTAGCGATTTGACAGACCGCATGAATGATATCGCAGAAAATGCGAAAAAGGCACAGGATGTCAGCCTAGAGGCAGCCGGCAACCTGAATATAGGCAACCAGAAAATGCAGGATATGCACCAAGCGATGGAAGAAATTTCTACTTCCTCCCAGGAAATCGGAAAAATTATCAAAACCATTGAGGATATCGCTTTCCAAACCAACATCCTTGCATTGAATGCGGCAGTGGAAGCTGCCAGAGCCGGAGCAGCCGGCAAGGGCTTTGCCGTAGTTGCAGATGAAGTCCGTCAGCTTGCCAACAAGAGCCAGGAAGCTTCTCATCAGACGACGCTCCTGATCGAAACCAGCACCCGCGCCGTACAGGAAGGCGTTACATTGGCGCAGGATACCGTACAAACGCTCAATGTTGTGGTAGAAGGTGCCCGCCAGTCTGTCGAGTTTGTTGAAGCCATCGCCCTTGACTCGGATCAGCAGGCACAGGCGCTCCGTCAAGCCAATATCGGCGTAGACCAAATCGCTGAAGTTATCCAAACCAATTCGGCTACCGCCGAACAAAGTGCCGCCGCAAGCGAAGAGCTTTCCGCACAGGCCGGCCAGCTGAAAGAGCTCGTTAACGCATTTCAGCTCCGTCCCCGGCAACCCGAGTATTCAAAAACCCGGTAAACGATTGAAACTCTTTAAAACTGATAAAAAGCTATTGGATCTTTCTATAGAAAGATCCAATAGCTTTTCTGTTTTTTCAGCCTTCCTTCGGTCTTCTTCCCCTCTGATTCCGGTACTGCTGCGGCGTCATGCCAAAGCTCTCTTTAAACACACGGTTGAAGGTACGCTGGCTGTTAAATCCGCATTCCAAACTGATCGAAAGAATCTCCCCGTCACTGCTGCAAAGCAATTCCCGCGCAAATTCCAGCCGAAGGGAATTGACATAGTGATTAAAATTTGTCTGAAACCGTTCCGAAAAAACATGGGAAAGATGGTACTTGCTCACCCCAAGCGACCGGGCAATCTGATCCAAGGAAAGCGGCTCCCGAAAATGCTCGGCAATATAGCCGGCAATCCGGCTGGTCAGATCAAGATGCAGTCGGGCAGTATTCCGTTCCAACCTCAACAGGGGAAATACCTGTGCCAGTACCAGCTGGATCAGGGCACAACACACTGGACGATTCGACTGCAAACGCTGTTCCTCCTCCAGCCTTCGAAGGGCATAGGGTACATCCGGATGCAGCTGCTCCCGGCTCAAAAACGGGTTTTCCGGATGGAAGCGGATCAAATCTTCCCTGTAATTCCCTGTATCATCCGGTGGGCAGATCACCATGTAAAACAGGTTTCCTTCCCCTAAAGAGCGATAGGAATGAACGGTATTGGGGAATAAAACCGCCATCTCCCCTTCCCCCAGTTCCCGCTGAAGCGGTCCGGCGGATACCTCCAGCTTCCCGCGATCCACATAAAAAATTTCTGCCGCCATGTGGAGATGAGGGGGAAAGTGCATCTCTTCCAGCCGGTCAGCCCGAAGCTCCCGAAACGGCTCCTGATAAAACGCCCGCATTGGATCCCTCCTGTCACCGCAATATTTGTCTAAAATTGAATGCTTTCTGTCCTGAATTATACCGGATTCCATGCTATAATTCAAGGGAAAACAAGCGGAAAAATTCCCCTGCCGGAGGCTTCCGGCCTGCACTTATTTCAGAACCTACAGAAAGGATGATTTCAAATGAAACAAGCACTCATTTTGCAAGGAGGCTGGGATGGCCATGAACCTGTCCTCGTATCCAAACGTTTTGCCGGTCTTCTGGAAAAACACGGTTATTCTGTCGAGATCACCAGCCAGATGGAAACGCTGGAAGATGCCGAAAAACTGATGAAGCTGGACCTGATCGTCGCTTGCTGGACCATGGACTCCCTCCCGGATGAGTATACCCGTAATATCTCCCAGGCCGTGGCGTCCGGTACCGGTTTGGCCGGCTGCCACGGCGGGATGTGCGACGCATTCCGCCAAAATGTAGAATGGCAGTTTATGACGGGCGGCCAATGGGTCAGCCATCCGGGCGGCGATGGGATTGACTACACAGTTGAAATCCGGCACGGATCCAGCCCGATTGTGGAAGGCTTAGAGGATTTCCCGGTTTGCAGCGAGCATTATTATCTCCATGTCGATCCGGCTATTGAAGTACTGGCTACCACCCGATTCCCCATTGTCCCCTATTACCATATCTCTAATAAACCGGTTGATATGCCGGTCGCTTGGACCAAATTCTGGGGGAACGGCCGGGTATTTTACTGCTCCCTGGGGCATCATGACGATGTATTCGACAAGTTCCCCAACGCTCAAATCCTGATGGAACGCGGGATGGTCTGGGCTGGTGAGGGCAAGCAGTACGCGGCGGAGCGTCAGCTCACCACCACCCGGTTCGAAAATGACGCCAAAATGTATTAAGCGGAGGCGCCGATGATCGAAGTCCGAATCGAAGAAAAAACCTCTCCCTTCCGGAAACAAGCTGATCCCCCAAAAATCTGCATGGAAACGCGGGCTTTTCCCCGTTTATAGAAAGGAGTCCCCCTCTCATGAAAACAATCAAAATCGGTATGGTCGGCGTCGGCGCGATCAGCGGTATCTATCTTGAAAATATCACAAAACGCTTCGGCGAAATCGAACTGGTTGCTGTCTGTGACCTGATCCGGGAACGCGCCGAAAAGGCTCAGGAGGAATATGCTGTACCCAAGCTGTACGATACCATGTACGAGCTGTTTGCTGACCCGGAAATTGATATCGTACTGAACCTGACCCGTCCCTATGAACACTTCGGCGTTTCCATCGAAGCGCTCAAGGCCGGAAAGCATGTTTATTCCGAAAAACCGCTGGCCGCTACCCTGGAAGAAGGCCGTATCCTGGTGAAAACGGCTCAGGAAAAAGGGCTGATGCTGGGCGGCGCTCCAGATACCTTCTTAGGGGCTGGAATTCAAACCTGCCGCAAGCTGATTGATGACGGCTTTATCGGTGATCCGATCGGCGCCGCCGCTTTCATGATCTGCCATGGGCATGAAAGCTGGCATCCGGATCCGGAATTTTATTATAAGCATGGCGGCGGCCCGATGATGGACATGGGGCCTTACTACCTCACAGCCCTGATTAACCTGCTCGGCGGGGTATCCAGCACGATCGGCATCACAAAATCAGCGTTCCGGCAGCGTACCATCACCAGCGAGCCGCATCGCGGAGAAATCATTGAGGTGGAAGTCCCCACCTACATCACCGGGATCCTGAATTTTGACTCCGGCGCAACCGGGACCATTTTTACCACCTTCGATGTCCATTATGATACCCAGGCAAGGCTGGAAATTTACGGCTCCAAGGGGACGCTGATCGTACCGGATCCCAATACCTTTGGGGGCCCCATCCGCCTGCTCCGTCCGGAGGACGGCGGCTATAAAGAAATGCCGCTCTGCTTTGATTATCCGGAAAATTCCCGCGGGCTGGGCCTGGCAGATATGGCCAAGGCGCTCCAAACCGGGCGGGATCCCCGCGAAAGCTGGAAACAGACCCTCCATGTCCTCGAAATTATGGAAAGCTTCCGCACCAGCAGCGAAACCGGCCGAGTCATTTCCATCGAATCCTGTTATACCCGCAGCGCGCCTATGCAGAATAATCCACTTCACGGCATCCTGGATTAGGAGCCTGGGGACCTGGTCCAAACAGGTCCCTTTTTATTTTCCCTGCAAAGATGGAACCCGGCAAACTCCAAACGAAAATTCTCCCGAATTGGCTCTTGATCTTTCCTCCTTTTTCCGGTATGATAAACTTATGAAAGCTGTAGGGATATCGTCACCACAAAGGAATTTCAAGGCAAAACCTGTTCAAATATCTGAACAGAAAGGAATCCGCTTTATGAAAGAAAATAAATACGACAATCCGGAATTTTTTGCCCAATACAGCCGAATGCTCCGTTCCGTGAATGGGCTGAAAGGCGCTGGGGAGTGGCATGAACTGAAAAAACTCCTGCCGGATTTCACCGGGAAACGGGTGCTGGACTTAGGCTGCGGGTTCGGGTGGCATTGCGCCTATGCCGTCCAGCAGGGAGCCGTCTCTGCATTGGGGATCGACCTCTCTGAAAAAATGCTGCAAACCGCCCGTGAACGCAACCCAGGAGAAGGGATCACCTATCAGCAGGGTTCCATAGAAGAGGCAGACTTTCCGGACAATACATTTGACGTCGTACTCAGCTCGTTAGCCCTGCACTACGTGGAGGATTTCCAAAGCCTTTGCCAAAAAGCTTATCGCTGGCTGGCTCCCGGAGGGTATTTCGTCTTTTCAGCAGAACATCCGGTATTCACCGCACAGGGCCAACAGGATTGGATTTATGGGGAAGATGGCCGCCCGCTCTTCTGGCCGGTTGACCGCTATTTCATCGAAGGGCAGCGAAATGCCTGCTTTTTGGGTCAGGAGGTCGTCAAGTATCACAAAACCCTGACCACCTACCTGAATTCCCTGCTGAACGCCGGTTTCCGGATCACGGGGATTGTGGAACCCGAACCGGACCCAGCTATGATGGATCTGCCCGGCATGGAAGATGAACTGCGCCGCCCGATGATGCTGCTGGTTTCCGCCCAAAAGGAGAAAAAAGCACCATGAGGAAAAAAGAACGGGAACGGGACGCCCTTTTTGCTTGCCAGGTATTCGATGAATGTCCCTATGCGGTTTTAGCGACCGTCAACCCGGACGGCTCCCCCTACTGCATCCCGGTCAGCGCTGTACGGATCGAGAACGCCCTCTATTTCCACGCCGCTTTGGAGGGACAGAAAACCGAAAACCTCCGCCGTTTTCCGGAAGCCTGCCTGACTGCGGTTTCTTATGCAAAGCTGACCCCGGAGAGCCTGTCGGTGGATTACCGCTCTGCCGTTGTATCCGGCCGGGCAGAGGAGGTCCTGGAACCCGAAGAAAAAGCAGCGGCCCTGCGGGAAATTACCCGGCGGTTTGCTCCAAGCCGGCTCAGCCAGATGGAACCAATACTCCTAAAACAATTGGATCAAACCGCTGTCTGGAAAATACCGATCCGCACAGCTACAGGAAAATGCAGAGAAACTCTCTAACTGAATCTTTTGAGGAGGAACGACTGAATGAAAAAATGGCTTGTATGTTTGCTTGTCGGCGTATTGTTTTGTTTTGCTGGATGCTCCAATCGTAAACCGGTAATTGCCGTGATCGACTCCCAAGGCGATCTGCTGGACGGTGCATTCAAAGAACAGGTTCTGCATGGGCTGGATCCCTTTGAGGAACGGGCGGAAATCTTCCGCGCTTCGGATTCCTCCATGTCCTTTTCAAAGGCGCTGCGGAAAGCTATCAGCACCCGAAACCCGGATTTGGTCTGGGGGGTGGACTCCAATTCGGCCAAGGTATTCCAGGCTGAGGCGGCATCCTCCCCTAGCGTGAACTTTATCGTGATGGACGTTCTGTTCGAAGAACCCGCTTCCAACCTCACCGGCGTGTCCTTCCGGAGTTGGGAAGCTTCCTTCTTGGCGGGCTATCTGGCCGCAAAGACCAGCCGGACCGGCTGCGTCGGCTTCATTGGCGGGGAAGAAATCACAGCTGTCAAGCAGTTTGAATACGGCTACTGCGCCGGCGCCCTCTACGCCGGAAAGCTGGATGAAAAAGAAATCACACTTGAAGTTGCCTATACCAGTACGTTTCTCAGCCCGGAAAACGGGCGCATGACGGCAGAAGAGCTTTACGGAAAGGGCTGCGATGTCCTGTTCCAGGTCTGCGGGCAGTCCGGGACCGGCGTGATTCAGGAAGCCATCAATCAAAACCGCTGGGTCATCGGTGTGGATACCGATCAAACCGCGCTTGCCCCAAACAATATGTTGACATCGGTGATTAAAGAAACCGATATCGCTGTACAGGATGTTACCGAACGCTTCCTGACAAAGGAAGAGATCGGCGGGCAAAACTTCGTTTACGGACTTGAAAATGGCGGTGTTTCTCTCGCGCCCAATAATGGAAATATTCCCGCAGAACTGGAGAAGGAGCTGGACGAACTCAGACAACGGATTATCAACCAGGAGCTGACCCCTCCGTCTTCGCAAGCGACCTATGACAGTTTTGTCCGGGTACTGAACAGTTAAACCGCTTTGCCCCCGTCGGATACTATAACCCGGCGGGGGCCTTTGTCATCCGGCAATAGATTGTGCAAAATTTTCCGTCCCGATCTCTCTCCAACTATACAAACCGGGATTTTCGGTGTACAATAGAGTCAAGCAACTTGAAAAATAGCAATGCTATTTTTCAGGCGGGCTTTGCCCGCCTGCGTGTGAAACACGCTGTATTTGACTCTGAAATCCAAACCGAGGCCGCTTTCAGCGGCCTGCTGCGGCTTATGGCCGCAGCACTTGAAAAGAATCAAAGATTCTTTTCAAGTTGTTTGATTATAGAATCAAAACAGTTGAAAAACGATTTCAAGGAGGAATTTTATCCATGCAAACCGCAACCGAACGTTTCCTGCGCTATGTCCAGATCGATACTCAATCCCTTCCCGGAAAGGACTGCATCCCCTCTACTGAAAAACAAAAAGATCTTGCCCGTTTGCTGGTTTCCGAATTGCAGGAAATCGGTATCTCAAACGCCTTCATGGATGAACATGGCTATGTCTATGCCTCCCTCCCTGCCAGCCCGGGAATGGAGCAGGTCCCGGCTGTCGGCTTTATCGCACATATGGACACTTCCAATGCTGTTTCCGGCAAAAATGTCCATCCCCAGATCATCCGGCAATATGACGGCGGGGACATTATCCTGAACGAAGCCTTGAATCTCCGGCTTTCCCCCGACGAATATCCGGACTTGAAACGCTATGAAGGCGAAGATCTCATTGTAACCGATGGGACAACTCTCCTCGGTGCAGATGACAAAGCTGGCATCGCTGAAATCATGGCTCTGGCTGAGCTGCTGACGACCGATCCATCCATTCTTCATGGCCCGGTAAAAATTGGGTTTACGCCGGATGAGGAAGTGGGACACGGTGTAGACCTGTTTAACCTGTCCAGCTTCGGCGCTGAATTCGCTTATACGGTGGACGGCGGCCTGTTGGGAGAACTGGGATATGAAACCTTCAACGCCGCCGGGCTGGAACTGACGGTGCATGGGGTCAGCACCCATCCCGGCAGTGCAAAAGGTAAAATGAAAAACGCGCTCCTGCTGCTCATGGAATTCCACTCCATGCTCCCAGTGTTTGACAATCCCATGTATACCGAAGGATATGAGGGCTTTTACCATTTAGACGAAATGCAGGGCAATGTGGATCAGGCTTCCGCCAGCTATATCATCCGGGATCACGATCGGGTCTCTTTTGAAGCGCGTAAGCAGCAGGTACAAGAGATCCTGGAGTATCTGAACCGGAAATATGGGGCGGGCACCTTTGAAGCCAAACTGGAGGATTCCTACTATAATATGCGGGAGATCATCGAACAGCACTGGACACTGATTGACCACGCCGAAGAAGCCCTTCGGACGCTGGGCTACGAACCGGTTTCCTCCGCGATCCGTGGCGGAACTGACGGCTGCCGTCTTAGCTTCATGGGGCTTCCCTGTCCGAATCTCTGCACCGGCGGGCATAACTTCCATGGACGGTATGAGTATATCTCCTGCCAATCGCTGGAAAAAGCAGTGCTGATGCTGAAAAATATCCTGACCCTTTACACGCAGGACTGATGCCGAAGGAAAAGGAAACGGCTTCCTTTGTCTATATGCTGAAATGCCGGGACGGTACCCTCTATACCGGCTGGACCAACCATCTTGCCCGGCGGATCGCCGCCCATCAATCCGGGAAAGGGGCGAAATATACCCGCTCCCGCCGTCCGGTAGAGCTGGTCTACTTTGAACGCCTGCCGGACAAGCCCTCGGGACTGCGGCGGGAAGCCGCCCTGAAAGCCTTGAACCGAACCCAGAAGCTGCGCCTGATCGCAGCGGGAATCCCCTGTAAAAATATTGACAAATCCGGAAAAAGCCTGTACTATGATAAAGAATCTAAAGAAATGAAATGGAGCGTTTTTATGACCTTTAACGAAGTGCGCACCCGTTTTGCGCCCAGCCCAACCGGCTATATGCACGTAGGCAACCTGCGTACTGCGCTGTACGCATACCTGCTCGCTAAAAAGGAAAACGGCACCTTTATCCTCCGGATCGAGGACACCGATCAGGAACGTTATGTAGACGGCGCTGTTGATATCATTTACAATACTCTTCGCCAAACCGGCCTGCTTTGGGATGAAGGCCCCGATGTCGGCGGCCCGGCAGCGCCCTATATCCAAAGCGAACGGATGGGGATGTACAAAGAATACGCCGAGCAGCTCGTCCGCTCCGGCCATGCGTATTACTGCTTCTGCGATAAGGAACGCTTGGAGGAAGTCCGGATTATCCAGCAGGCTTCCGGCATCACTCCCCGCTACGACGGGCACTGCCGTAATCTAACTCCGGAAGAAATCCAGAAAAAACTGGACGCCGGCCTGCCCTACGTCATCCGCCAGAAAATGCCCTCCTCCGGGACTACCTCCTTTGACGATGAGGTTTACGGCCGTGTTACGGTCGAAAATGAAACCCTGGATGACCAGATCCTGATCAAAACAGACGGGATGCCGACCTATAATTTTGCCAACGTTATTGACGACCACACCATGGGGATCACCCATGTAGTCCGCGGGAATGAATACCTTTCCTCCGCACCCAAATACAACCTGCTTTACGATGCGTTCGGCTGGGAAAAACCAGTCTATATCCATTGCGCACCCGTTATGAAGGATCATACCCAAAAGCTCTCCAAACGGAACGGGGACGCATCCTTCCAGGATCTGCTGGAAAAAGGCTACCTGACCGAGGCCGTTATCAACTATATTGCCCTGCTCGGCTGGAGCCCCAAAGGCGAAAATGAGATTTTCACCCTGCCGGAATTGGTGCAGGAATTTGATATTTCAGGCATTTCCAAATCCCCGGCGATTTTCGATATTGTCAAGCTGCGGGCGATCAACGGTGAATATATCCGCCGGATCGAGCCGGAGAAATTCTCCGAAATGGCGCTGCCGTATATCCGCCAGACCTGTAAGCGGGAGGATATTGACATCCCGCTGCTCTGCAAGATGCTCCAGCCCCGCACGGAGATTTTCACCGACATCCCGGAGCAGGTAGACTTTATCGACGCACTCCCCGCCTATTCCAATGAGCTGTACTGCCACAAAAAGATGAAAACGAACGTGGAAAACTCGCTGGTTTCCTTGAAAGCGGCGCTTCCGGCCTTGGAAGCTGTGGAAACCTGGGATCTGGAGCATATCCATGAGGCGCTGTTCCAGGTGATCGAGCAGCTTGGCGTCAAAAACGGTGTTGTCCTTTGGCCGATCCGGGTAGCTGTTTCAGGCAAGCAGTTCACTCCTGGCGGCGGGATTGACCTTTGTGAAATCCTGGGCAAAGAACATACCCTGGAACGGATCCGCAAAGGGATTGAGCAGTTAAGCTAAATTATATTCTTAAACGAGGATCTCCTTTTTAGAGATGCGGCTCGATGACGGCGGTTTAAAACTCCTGTAGACGGTGTCAAAAAAATTCCCCGCTCTTACTGGCCATAAAAACCCCCTTTCCATTTTGGAAAGGGGGTTCGGTGATTCTCAGGGATTTTCCGAAGAAACACCGTCCGCTGCGGAGGAGGGATTCTCCTGCGTCAAAGACGGAGGTGTAAAAGAAGGATCTACCGTTTGGTACATATTTTCAAAGGTGATTTTCTTTACCAGGTCTTCCTTCACGACAACTTCTGCTTCCTTCATCCAGCCTTCCAGCAAAGATTCAAAATCCTCACCAGTGATGACGTTCCGTCCAGTGGAAGGGGCGTAGGTTTCCTGCTGTTCCGGATCCAGCGGCATCCGCCGGATAATATGCCAGCCGAATTCACTCTTCACCAAGCCGGAGGTTTCATTCTCTTTTAAGGCCAACGCTCCCTGGTAAAATGGATCGACCATCTCGCCTTCCCTGAAAATATACCCCTCCGGGAAAAAGAGAGGCTGGGTCGGATCTGCGGTGTACTCCTTTGACAGCTCGTCAAAATCACCGCCATCCTGCACTTTTTGCAGGACTTCCTTGGCCAGCGCTTCCTGCTTGGCCAGTTCATCGCCCTCCAGCGGGTTGCCCTCCTCGTCCTGGGATGAAATCAGGATATGCTTCGCCTGGATAAAGGTTTCGTTATAAAACCGGGTCAACTCCTCAGCGCTTGGAATCAAAACACCGCCTTTGCCGAAATAATGTTCCTCCAGCCCATTGGCATACGCTCCTGTCCGCAAACTGGCCTCATAGAGTTCTTCCGTCAGTCCCTGCTCTTTGAGCGCCGCTTGGAAGGCTTCCTCTCCACCGGATTCGGTCACTGCCTCCTGCTTAGCCTGTTCCACCAAATCCAGCAGTTCGTCTGTCAAGGTAAGCCCTTCTTTTTCGAATTGTCCGGCAATCACATGGTTCTGCGCAACAGAATCCCGTGTATTATCATGTAAGATTTTCAGCAGCTGAGGGCCGTTTTCGGGATCTTCCCAGTCGCCCAGGGAAAGGCCCTGATCTTCAAACTGCTCCTCCATCCCCCATTTGACGTTGATCATATACGCGGCATATTCCCGGGCGGATATTTCTTTCCCATTTACCGTCATCACGGTAACGCCGCTTTCCAAAGGCTGAGCAGTATCCCCGCAGCCGGTAAAAGCCGCTATACAGAGCAGTACCGCCATCAGCCCCGCTGCCGCCCGATTTCTCTTTTGTTTCATCTGTCTATCCTTCCTCCGCCGGTCTGGCAGGAATGCAATGAAATGGATGAGGTCCTTCTTTCTGCACTTAAATACAGGAAGAACACTCCCTTGAACAAAAACCTGTACCGGTTCAGCGGAAAGCCAGAGGATCCGCACGTGTGAAGCTTCCCTCTGCTTCCTTACAAAAAGGGCATACATGAGGGGCCGCCGTTCCAGCAGTCCGATACCCACAGCTTTGGCAGTGCCAGTCCTGTGCCTGATCATCCGCAAAAAGGCGGCCTTCCGACAGCCTTTTTGCCCAGAGCCGGAACAGCTGCTCATGCTCACGCTCGACCCCCGCCGCGTAATGGAACTGCCGGGCCATCTGCTCAAAGCCTTCTTCTTTGGCTGTTTCTGCAAAGCTAGCGTATAGCTCGCTCCATTCAAAATGCTCCCCATCCGCCGCATCCTCAAGCAGGCGCTGCAATCCGGGCGTTTCCTCTTCATGCAGCAGAGTAAACCAGATTTTGGTATGTCTTTTTTCCTGTTCCGCAACCCGGTTGAACAGTTCTGCCAGCGCAGGCTGACCCTCTTTCTCTGCCTGCTCGGCATAAAATGTATATTTACTCCCCGTCTGCGATTCCCCTGCATAGGCAGTCAGCAGATTCGCAAAGGTTTTTGATCGTTTGAAGTCCATACAAAAAGCCTCCTTTGGTAATAGTCCGCTTGAAGTATGGCCTGTATTTTTCCATCCTAAACAGGATCATGAATTATTTTTTGCCATTTTCCTGACATTTTTATTGTGATCCGCAATCCGTTTTTTATCGGTCACCTCATATTTTTTCAAAATCCCATAAATCTGTTCCACATCAAAATTATGGTCCTGCTGGAAACGGGGCTGGCGCAAAAAACGGCGCAGCCGTTCCACCCGGATAATCGGAAGATTGTTCGGCAGATAAAGGGTGGATTTTTTCTGGGTAAAGACAACCAGGCTTTCGATATTCAGATTATATAAATTCTCTTTCCCGCAGAGATAGCGGATGCAGTCGATATGAGTCTGGTTCTGAAGCAGCGGGTTATACAAGGAGCGCCGTTTCCCGCCCACGATATGCAGCCAATCTTTTTTCTTGGGCTCGCCGTAAATTTCACCCTTCAGGTTTTTGGTTTCTACAACCAGAATCCCGAAAAAGCCGATCAGCACATGGTCGATCTGGGTCGTCTTATCATAAAGCGGCAGGTATAAATCGTCAATGACCTTATAGCTCCGCGGTCGCGCATAACGGCGCAGGATACGGGAAACCTGTTTTTCCCCTTCCTTCCCCAATTTTTGAAGCTTCCTTTTTTTCATCCAGGCCGCGGCGATCAGCAACAGCACCGCAAGCAGGATGATCCCTCCCAAAACCCAATAGATATTTAATTTCATGCAAGATCCTCCAACCGTCAATTTTTCCCGCAAAGCGGAAGATAGCTTTATTTTATCACAGATTGCGTTCTTTTTCAACGCCTGACTTCCGGCTGAACCGGTATCTCGATCTGGACGAAAGCGTCTTCCTCTCTGTCGATTACATTTTCATTGATAATCACCTCATAGGAAAATCCGGATAACGAAAAACCGTGTTCCGCCGCATAACGGAATATTTTCTGATAGCACTGCTCCCCATTCCTCCCTGAGTTCTGATAAAAAGCCCGCAGGTATTTCCCGGAGGGCTGTCTATGCAGCCCCGCCCGTTTGACAGGGAACGGAATTTCAATAAACAATTTGGAATAATCTTCAAAACGGCCGCTGTACAGGCTCTCCACTGAAATCATTGTTCCATAAGAGGCGTCGTGCAGACGGCGCAGCTGGTATTTCTTTGTTTCGGCTGTAATCATTTCCACCTGTTTATCAAAAGAAGTATCCGGATCGATTTCCACCGTGACCAGCGTACGTCCTTTCTGCTCAAGGACGCTGATTTCAGACAGATCCATGGTCAGCAGCATGGTCATATTCCGGCGATGATGGAGCAGAGTTTCCCGGACTGCCCGCAGATGGGCCATGTTCCGGTCCAAAGCCTCAATCTGTTTCTGCAAAAGCTGCTCCAAACCAGCGGCCGAGCGGTTCTGCATGAAAGGCCGGATCTCATCAATTGGCACATCCAGTTCTCTCAGCAGCAGGATAGTCTCCAGAATCGAGCTTTGGTGGTAGCTGTAATACCGGTATCCGCTTTCCGGGTCAATCATCGCTGGATGGAACAAACCGATTTCATCATACCACATCAGCGTCTTTTTGTTGATGCTGTGCAATGCGGCAAACTGGCCGATCGTGAGCAGTTTATTTTTTTTCTCCATTTTTCCAATTTCCTCTTGACTGTACAGTTACTGTACGGTTTATTATAAAACACATACCGAAGAAATACAAGTGGATAAGGAGAAAAATCATGGATCATCAAACTGCTTACAGCAAACCGGTCACTCTAAAAAATATCCTCCAGTTTGCCATCCCTACCATTGCCATGTCCGTCTTTATGTCCTTTTACACCATGGTTGACGGGCTGTTCGTGTCCAACCTGATCGGCACCAGCGCACTGTCGGCCATCAACCTGACCGCCCCGGTAATCCAGCTGGTAACCGCCATCTCCACGATGCTGGCCACTGGCGGAAGCGCGGTTATTATGCGGAAAATGGGAGAAAAAAAGCCCAGGAAGCCAAGGAGGATTTCACCTTCCTGATCCTGATAAACGTCACAGCCGGCCTGGTCATGACCCTGCTCGGATACGCCCTGGTTGGGAGGATTTTCGGGAACATGGGGTTGTCCGCAGAGGTTGCCGGGTACTGCACCTCCTATCTCAACAACTATCTCCTCTTTACGATTCCGATCCTGCTGATGAACAACTTCACACTTTATATGATCGCTTCCGAAAAAGCAGCCTTATCGCTGGTCTGTTCCGTGACAGGAGGCGTACTGAACATCCTGCTGGATTATCTGTTTATTCAGATTTGGGATATGGGGATCAGCGGCGCGGCGATCGCAACGGGGCTGGGCTATTCTGTAACTGCCGCAGCGGGCCTGGTCGTATTCAGCCGGAAAAAGAACCTGCTGCATTTCACAAAGCCTGTTTTCCGCTTCAAGGTGGTTTGGAATGCGGCCACCAATGGCTGCTCTGAAATGGCAACCGCCCTGGTCACCGGGATTATCACCATGATGTTCAACTGGACCATGCTCCGCTATGTGGGCGAGGACGGTATTGCCGCAGTCACCATCATCATGTATGTCCTGATGTTTGCCAGTTCTCTGTATACCGGTTATTCCTACGGCGTCGCCCCGATGCTCAGCTATTACCATGGCGAGCAAAATCATGATAAACTGAAAAAACTCGTTTCAACCAGCCTGAGGGTGATTGCAGTCATTTCCGTCATAACAGCGGCTGTATCCTTCATCGCCACAAAGCCCTTGGTATCCATTTTTGCACGGCCAGACAATCCGGTCTATGAACTGGCCGCAGCTGGAAACCGGATCTGTACCCTGGCGCTGTTCTTCATCGGCTTCAACATCTTTGCCAGCGGGATGTTCACCGCACTGTCCAACGGGATTGTTTCTGCTATCCTGGCCTTCTCCCGTTCTTTCGTGTTCATGCTGATCACCATGCTGATACTTCCTGCCCTTTTGGGCGTAACTGGTATCTGGCTGGCTACACCAGCAGCGGAACTGATGGCGCTGGCTTTATCTATGTTTATGTTCTTCAAATACCGGAAACGGTATCAATATTAAAGCAATATCCGGCCCTTGAGAATCCCAAGGGCCGGATATTGCTTTAGCTTTGATTTTTTTCTTTCAGCCTGTGGTTCATCCGCTTGATCTGCCTTTTGATCACGCTGTATTGTGAAACCCAAATCACCGCGTAGATCAAAAAGAACTGCCCGAAATACCCCAAAACACCGCCGAAGCTGCGGGGTATCCATTGCAGGAAATAGGCAATGGGAAGGGACACTGCCGAACAGAGAACCAGATGACTGAGCGTCATTTTTAATAAGCTCCAGCTCTCTATCCTCCAAATCACCGAAGCCCCGCCCCACACGGCGCCGTACAGCATCCCAAAAACCGTTTGCAGAACTACAGCGCATAGTTCACTGCCGCATTTAGCAATCAACTCATACGGCGCCGCAAAGTACTCCCCACTCCCATAGGACAGCGAAAACAGGATCGTAATAAGAGTACAGACTGTCACCCCGATCGGTGCGCCTATCAAGGCGCGCAGCAGTATTTGTTTTTTCATCGAATCACCTCATATCCCCAGTACCTGTTTGATTTTATGGACATATCTTCTTGAAACGTAGGTCACCGTGCCATTTACCAAGGAAACACAGATCGAACCTGTAAAACTCAAATCAAAGCTTTTAACTTTTTTCAGATTGATGATTTCGGAATGGGAGATCCGGACAAACAAGCTTTTATCCAACCGTTCCTCCAATTCATACAAGCGCAATCGCAGCGTATATTCCCCGGCCGCAGTCACAGCCAAAACCTTTCCAGACTCTGCATAAATCCGGAGTATTTCCGCCTGTTCCAGCACTTCCAGCTTTTCGTCCCGAAATCCGGAAAGAACCTGCGGAGACTCCTCAGATATCCGTTTAACCAGCAGATGAATTTCATCTGTCATTTGAGGAGTAAGGATAACTACCTTTGGCCTCTCACAGGAGGCATCAATTTTAATTTCTACCTGCATCCGGTTCCTGCACCTCCTTTCCTTTTTATCGCTTACAGCCTCAGTATAGAAGAAAATGAAACGGATTTCTGCCGTTTTTCAATACATGGTTGATTTCGGCCTACATCTGGTTCTCAGGCGTCTTTTCCCCCAAATAAACAGGGGCAGGGAAATTTCCCCGCCCCAATTCAGCAAACCTCGTCTTCCTGTTTTAAATAATCCCGAATAACCTTGCGCATATCGCTGGCCATGTAAAAAGAACCGCAAGCAATGACAGCGCCCGTTTCCCCAGCCATTTCCAACGCCTGCTCCAATGCTTCCCGGTAATCCCGGAAGGCTTTCACCCTGTTGCAATGCCGGGAAGCACACTCCGCCAGTGCCTCCGCTGTCAGCGCCCGGGGATTCCATTCCACCGGGACGGTCAGAATCGCCGGGCATTGTCCGGCTACAGAGGATACCGCGCTTTCATAGTCCTTGTCCGACATCATGCCCATTATGGCAACCTTAGGGGAAGCATCCAGCCGTTTCAGGGTATCCGCCAGTGATTCTGCCGCTTGACGGTTATGCGCCCCGTCCACAATAATCAATGGCTGTTGGCTCATGATCTCAAACCGTGCCGGGAAAGACGCCTTCTTCAAACCGGTTTTTACTGCTTCTTCCGGAATCCGGAAACCGCGTTCCCGCAAAACAGCCATCGCTTCAATGACCGCCACGGCATTGTAAACCTGATGCTCTCCCGCCAGCTTCAGGCAGTATTCTTCCTCGGCATACCGGAATTGGGAGCCCAGTACATCCAGCCGAAGGATTTCCACCGCTGCAGCATTGGGGCAAACCAGCCGGCCGCCTACCTTCGCGCAGCGCTCCAGCAGGACTGCCAAGGCTTCCGGTTCCTGCTTCGGATAGGTAACAGCCTGCCCGCCTTGCTTGATAATCCCAGCCTTTTCTCCGGCAATTTTGGCCAAAGTATCCCCTAAAATCTCTACATGATCCATGGAAATCGAGGTTATCACCGCACATTCCGGTGAACGGATCACATTTGTCGCATCGTAGGTCCCGCCCAGCCCAACTTCCAGGGCGACAATATCACAGCCCCAGCGTTCAAAATAGAGGAAGGCAATCGCCGTAATGACTTCGAATTCAGTGACGTAATCTCCTTGTTCAGCCAACGTGCGGACCTGTACGTCCACTTCCTCTACCAGCGAAGTAAATTCTGATCTTTCAATCATTTTCCCGTTGATCTGGAACCGTTCCCGGAAATCCACGACAAAAGGAGAGATGTACATCCCTACCCGGTATCCTGCTTCCTGTAGGATAGTTGCAGACATTTTCGTCGTGGAACCCTTGCCGTTTGTTCCTGCAATATGGATAAATTTCAGTTTATCCTGCGGGTTTCCGAGCAAATCTAAAAGCTTTCGCATCCGGTCCAGCCCCAATTGAGAGCCAAAACGGGTAAACGAATGAATATAGGCTTCCGCCTCTGCATAATTCATGGATTTTCCTCGCCTTCACACCATTTTATCATCCGCACAATTGAAAAAACGCCAATACGAACCATGAAGTCCAAAGCACAACCGCCCACAGAGAGCACACCACAGACGCCTTGACCGCCACTGACGGGGTTTATTATAGCACTCCAGGCTGGTTTCCGCAAGTGCCTCCATGCACTGGAAAAAATACGGCAGGAAAGTCCGGATTCTCTCCCTCTTTCCTGATATAGTCGGCACACCTCAAATCGATACCCGATTTGGAGGGTCAGGCTTTGCCTGTTCGCGCATAAAATGCGCTGTGCGCCGTCTATGAAGCCCTACCGCATGGCCGCTTCGCGGCCCACTGCGGCATGATATGCCGCAGTGTTGAAAAGAAGCATTGGCTTCTTTTCAAGTGCGTTGACTATAAATCATTCGAATGAGATAACCATCTGAAATAACACCATGAGGGCCTACGAAATTTTCGCAGACCCTAATGATTTAGAGTATTATTCTGTTTCAAAACAAGGACTATACAGCCCTCTTATTTAAATGCTTTAATATTTCCCGCCGGAAAAGCTATAATCCAACTCGCTGGGGGCAGGAGCAGGCATGATGTAATCATCCGGTTTACCGCCAAAGGACTGATCCTGTGCCAAATGGAACTTCTTAACCAGGCCATCCAGCATACCCGCCTGCCCGGAAAGTTCTTCACTGGCCGCCGCGCTTTCTTCACTAGTTGCAGAGTTTGTCTGAACAACAGAAGAAATCTGGTCTACACCGGCCGTAATCTCCCGGATTGCATTCGCCTGTTCCCTGGATGCTTCAGAAATTTCACTAATGGTTGATACAACTTCCTGAACTTTATTTGCCAGTTCTTCAAAAGCAACATTGGTTTTTTCTGCAATCTCTGCCCCATGAGAAACTGCCGCAAGCGCACTTTCGATGAGTTCAGTCGTGCTCTTAGCAGCCTCGGAGGATTTCCCGGCCAGGTTCCGAACTTCATCCGCAACAACTGAAAACCCTTTGCCGGCCGACCCTGCCCTTGCGGCCTCGACAGCAGCATTCAGGGCAAGGATATTGGTCTGGAAAGCGATATCGTCGATAACCTTGATAACCTTCTTGATATCCTCCGCAGTGGTAGAAATTTCGTTCATTGCGGAAATCATCTCGTTCATGTCCTTCAGGGTAGACTGTGCTACTTCACCGGAAGCGGTTGCCAGGATATTTGCTTTGCCTGCATTTTCGGAGTTCGTCTGAACCTGACTGGAAACTTCGGAAATCGTAGCAGACAGCTCTTCTACACTGCTTGCCTGCTCAGTTGCACCTTGTGCCAATGCCTGAGCACCGCTGGAAACCTGATCCGCACCCGAGTTGATCTGATTTGCAGATGCCTGGATCGCTCCCATTGCCTCATTCAAATTCTTGATGAGAGTATGGATCGAAACTTCAATTTCATGCAGCTCCCCTGGGAAATTCATAGACGTTTGAACCGTCAGATCGCCTTTGCTCAACGCGCCCAATACAGACGAAATATCTGAAATAATCTTTTTCAGAACAGCAAAGTTTTCCCGCATACTGTTACAGGTTTCACCCAGCTCGTCCAAGCTGTCATAGGTAATGTTGGCATCAAAATTACCTTGCGAAAGAGAAGCTGTTGCAACCTTAATTTCAGCAAGAGGGCCAGTAATCAATTTTACCAGCTTTGCCGCCACAATCAAGCTGGCAATCAATGCAATTATAATAACGCTGATCGTTACAATAAGGGTGAGCTTATAAGTAAGCGTCGCCTGATCCTGCTGTGCTTGAGCATACTCGACCTGGTCGTCTCCAATTTCAAGCAGTACCTGGGCCAGTTCGTCAAACAGCGGCTTATATTCTGTTTCAAAGATCCTATAAGCCTCGCCTTTAGCTCTCTCTGTCCCCAGAATCAGCAGCTCCATAATTTCTTTCCGCGGTTCTTCCTGTGCTGCAAAGCCTGCCTCCAAACGGGCCAGCCTGCTCTGATCCAACCGGTAGTTTTTCTTATATTCTTGCAAAATAATTGCGCTTTCGTCCGCATCCTGCTGCGCAATTTTTAAATATTGCCTTACCGCATCCAGGTCGTCTTCCTCAAGTGCCATTAATTCATACCGCTGTTCGGAGATGAAATTCCGACGCAGGTTCCATACATATTCTGTGTTGGCAAGCGTTTTGTCAACAAGATTGTCATTTTCCTTGTTTAATGCAGTCAAGCCCCAAATAGATAGAGACGAAACACAGATCATCAGAGCCAGCAAAACGCCAAACCCTATCATCAATTTATTCCTAACTTTTAAATTCTTCATTTCAAAACCTCTCCTTTTTTCTACTGACTATCTGATTTAAACAGGAGCCAAAAGGGAATCCAATTCTTCTGTTTCCAGTAAAAAGTTGGTATCCAGCAAAAGAATCACAGACTCTCTTTTCGCAATCCCAGTCAGATAATTCATTTCAGACTCTCCCTGTTTCGGAAGCTCATAGATATCTGCATCACAGATCGTCTCTACATCGTTTACCGCATCCACAATCAAGCCCAAAGGCTGACTCCTGACAGTAACGATCACGATACAGGTACGGCTGTCATAAACTGTTTCCGGTTTTCCAAGACGAAGCCGTAAGTCCACAGCTGGAATCATATCTTCCCGTACATTCACAACGCCTTTTATATGCGGTATAGAATTTGGAAGCGGTGTAATCGGCAGAACCTGGATAATTTGAACGACCTGAGAAACATGAATGCCAAACAATTGGTCACCGCATAAAAAAGCCAGGTACTTTTTTCCAGTTTCTGAATAATCTGTTTGTACATTGAATAATTCCAGAAGATAGGTTTCTACAGCCTCCACTTGGTCATTCGACAAGTTGGAGATCTGTAGGGCAAGCTGCTGTTTTCTTTCCTCTACGAGCATCCTTTTAACTCCTTTCCATTATTTTTGTTTCCATACCGCAGCTGGAATTGTTATAGTCAAAGAAATTCAAAAGCAACGAAGGCGTATTCCTACACCAGCAGAGCATATTTTACAAACGACAACAGCATAAAAATAATTATACCGCTGCCACAGACATTTCTATCCTACACCAGCTTTTAGATATTACCATTATATAGCTTCATTGGCCTAAAATGCAAGCGAATTTCAAAAATTTTTTCTCTTTTTGACAAATTCTTGTCACTTCTTACCCAAAGAAACATCCTCTATCATCCAAAAAAATAAAAATTTTACTCATTTTGTTCTTTATAGAAATATTTGGTTCCAAAACAACAGGAAAACAAACCGAATATTCTGGGACCCTTACCCCTCTTTTTCCTATTCAACACAGGGGACCGCCCTCCAATACCGACAGAATCAAAACTATTTTTCTATCATCCAACAACATAAGAAAAACTATTTTGTTAAACGGAATAGTTTGTGAACCATCAAAACAGGGAGTATAAACATGGAAAAAATATTGATCGTAGACGACAGCCCTTTTCAGGCAGCCCAATTAAAAGACATTCTGGAAAACGAGTACGATATTACTATTGCACAAACAGCAGAAAACGGACTGCACCGTGTGAATCAAGAAAATTACTCCTTGATTCTGCTGGATGTAGTCATGCCAGGGATGGACGGATTTACACTGCTAAAAAAACTGCAGGAGGAAATTATCACCCAAAACATCCCTGTCATTTTGATTACCAGCCTTTCAGACGCAGAAAATGAGCAGAATGGACTTGTCTTAGGGGCGGTGGACTATATTACTAAACCATTCAATCCTTTAATCGTTAAAGCAAGAGTGAATACCCATATCAAGTTATATAATTACCGCAGACAGGCCGAGCGGCAGTCCATGACGGATCAGCTCAGCGGAGTGGCAAACAGACGAAGATATGACCGTTACAGTATTACCAAATGGAATGAAGCTTCCCGGCTGCAAATACCGTTTTCAGTTTGTATATTTGATATTGACCGATTTAAAGTATACAACGATACTTTTGGACACCCTGCCGGAGATAAAGTAATCGCCTCCATCGCTAAGACCGCATCCGCTCATTTACAGCGGAGTACGGACTTTCTTGCCCGATATGGAGGCGAGGAGTTTGTGTCAATTCTCCTGGGGGAAAGCTCCGGAAAAGTATTTGAAAATTGGAAAAAAATCCGGCAGGCGGTAGAAGGCCTCCATATCCCCCACCATCCATCTGTGTCTGAATGGGTCACAATCAGTATCGGAGGGGTCACGGTTGTCCCTTCAGCGGAAAATTCCTATGACTTTTATTTAAAAATCGCTGATATGATGCTTTATGATGCTAAAAATAGTGGCCGAAATCAAGTTGTTTGGACTGATGAGCAGATGAAACAGCTCTGGGAAAAATAAAATTCTGGAATATGTTGGATAGATGAGGATTTCTTCGCCAAGCAAGGAAATTTCCCGCAAAAAGCCGGCACGACTTCTAGCCGTGCCAGCCTCTTTTTACCGGTGCCCTTTACTTTAATCCAGATACGCCTTTTTCAAAATTGCCAGCGCCCGGTCTGCATTCGCACTGGAAACCACCAGGGAAATATCCACATCTGAAGTAGTAATCAGCAGGATATCAATCCCGGCTTCGTTCAGCAGGTCAAATACCCCGGCCGCTACCCCAGCATACTCCGGCATTGCTTCCCCATAAAGGGAAATTTTCACGTTCCCGCTCGAGATCAGCGGCTTGATCCCACTGTTCATCCGGGCAGCCAAAGCCGTGACCTCCATCACCCATTCCCCTGCAATCGTAAAGGAAAGGTTGTTTTTCTCCCCCTTCGGCGCGGTCTGGGAGATCATATCCACATTGATTCCCGCATCCGCAATCCGCCGGAACAGCTCGGAGATAAAACCAATCTGAGCCGGCGTCTTTTCAAAGGAAACAATCGAACCCTCTTCCTAATAATAGAACTTGCTGATTATCTTCATGCCTATCATCCTTTCGGTTCCTGCGGAACTTCATCCAAAAATTCCGGATCGATCACGGTTGTTACTATATTATGGATATATTCCAAGCTGAATGCCGGGGTCTGCGCACGAACGCCATGATTTTGTGCCAGTTCTGCCGTATAATCCCGCAGGAGGATTGTCCGGACATTCGCGTAGCCCGGGTCGTAATGGGTCACCACCGGAAGGAATTTCGGGTCTTCCAATAAGATGCTGCCATCTGGCTGCTTGACAACCGTCACATCCAACGCACCCCCGATCATCCGGGGGCCTTCCGACTGGGCAGAGATAAAATTCCCGAGGGAATAGACCACCAAGGAACGTCCGCCGTCCGCACGGTCCAGCCACTCCACCGGTTGGATGACATGGGGATGATGCCCTAAAATCAGATCGGCTCCCCAATCTGCCATTTTCTGAGCCAGATCCCGCTGGGAAGCGGTCGGCTGATGGGTATACTCTACCCCCCAGTGTACGTTGACGACCACAACGTCTGAAATCTGTTTGGCTTTCTCAATCCGGGCTTTGATCCGGTCTTCCTCCCCCGTCCGGAGGAGAACCAGCTCGCTCCCGGCAGGCAGGCTCAAGCCGTTTGTCAGCTCGGTCATCCCAATAAAGCTGAAGGTGACCCCGTTCCGCTCCAACAGGCGGATCTGTTGGTAATCCGCTTCATCCTGATAAGCGCCGGTGGTCTGAATTTTTTTCGTCTGCCAATAGTCCAGCGTAGACGCCAGCCCGGAAGCATTTTGATCCAGCACATGATTGTTCGCGAGATTCGCCACATCGAACCCGAGCTGCTCCAGATGATCCCCCAATTCTGTCGGCGAATTGAAACAGGGGTAAGCTGAAAGAGGACGGTTCCGATCCATAACGGTTTCCTGATTGATAGACGCAATGTCTGCGGAAGCAATCAGTTCTTCCACCGCTTCATAAGTGAATCCGAAATCATACCCCTGCCCTTCCGCGCGGCGGCTGGCCTGTTTATAAATAGCTTCATGGATCAGGTTGTCCCCCACTCCAACCAGGCGGACAACGGCAGGCTCTGGTTCCGGCTCGGAGGATTCAGGCTCCGACGACATCGGGACATCCACCGGCTGAACGGGCAAATCCGCCGGATCTGGCTCCGCATTATGCCAAACCGCAAAGCCGACTGCCGCTCCCGCCAGTAAGGCCAACAGGAGGATCAGGGCAACCGGCCAAAGCGCGGCTTTTTTTCTATGCTGTTGATAAGGCATTTTCCCCTCCCCTTTCCGCTGCTACTGATCCAGCAGATCCTTCATGGCGTAGAACCCGGCAGGCTGTCCGGCTAAAAAGCGGGCGGCATTGATCGCCCCTACCGCGAAAACTTCCTTGGACAAAGCAGAATGCCGCAGGGAGAGCAGCTCGTCATGCCCGGCGAAAAGCACCTCATGCTCCCCGACAATCGTACCGCCCCGTACCGCATGGATCCCGATCTCATTCGGGCGGCGTTTCTGCCGTTTGGAGTGCCGGTCGTATTCGAACTGATACCCCTGTTCTGAGGTTTCGCTCAGCGCTTCTGCCAGCATGAAAGCCGTCCCGCTGGGGGCGTCAATTTTCTGGTTATGATGCTTTTCGATAATCTCAATATCGAACTGTCCGCCCAGCACCCCTGCCGCGCGGCGGGCAAGATCCAGCAGCAGATTCACGCCCAGGGAAAGGTTAAAGGTGAAAAATACCGCCGTCTGCTCGGCTGCCGCCTTGATCCGGGCAACCTGCTCTTCCGTATAGCCGGTTGTCGCTGCGACAAAGGGAGTTTTCGTCCGCAGGGCATAGCCAAGCAAGCTGTCCAGCGCCGCCGGATGCGAGAAATCGACGATCACATCGGCTTCTCCGGTAAACTCCTCAATAGAGGAAAAGACTGGGAATCCCGCTTGGGCGGCCGTATTCAGATCCACGCCGGCCACAATTTCGATATCCTCCCGTTCTGCTGCAAGCCCAGTCACAACCCGGCCCATTTTCCCGTTTGCACCGCAGAGAATCACGCGGCATTTCACAGTATTTTTCATACAATCCCATTCCTTTATTTTCGAGTATTTTCAATGAATTATGAAAATCCAGGATGATGGCATAAAGCGAAGCAAAATGCGATAATCGGCCTTCAGGGGGAAGCCCATAGCACAAACATTGCCCTGGCCATCCTGGTTTTGTGTTCATTATAGCATAGAGTTGTTTAATTTGCATCTTTTTTCGCTCTTTTTCCCGAAAGAAAGAAAATACCAAAGCGCTGCCGGAATAAATCCAAACAGCGCCCTAAAGGTTCATACTTCAATCCGGGTCAGGCCGGCGTTTCTGAATTGGAAAAGACCGGCTTGAGCTTCTTGTTCCAGAGAAGCCGCAGAAGCTTGATGATGACGAAATAAAGAGCACAGATCAGGACGGTGAGCCCGAACATCACCGCCACATTGAATTTATAGCTCCGTCCGGGAAGGCAAGCCTCAACTACCATTCTAGCTATATAATGATTGAAATAAATCATCAGGCTCAAAGGCTCCAGATAGCGGAGTTTATCCCACCGGAATAACATCGCCGCATAGCTTACCCCGCTGAAGGTAATCGCAATCGGGATCGGCAGGATCAGCAGAATCGAAAAGAGAGTTTTGTGATTCTGCCCGGGAGTTAAAAATACGGCAAAGAAAAGTAAATATAGCAGGATCTCCGCTGCGGTAGCTAGGACCTTCTGGGGCTTTGTTTGCACCATCTCCCGCAATTTACTGCTGATCGTCCAGGCCACTGCACCGGAGCAGATACCCAATACCCCTCGGAGCAGGGAGCCCGAAATGAACCCATAGAACTGCATATGATGCAGCATTGGTTTTTCCAGACTGCTGGCGTAACTAAAGAGTATCAAGATCGCCAGAGGAGAAAAGACATAAAGGAAAAAATTTTTGTTTTTGGAAAGCAGGTAATGCAAAGGAAGCATACAGATCAGCATAGCGGAGATATACCAAGTAACACCGTTAAAATCGGAATAAAACAGCCCCACCTGCCGCACACCAAGCAATTGAGGGATATCCTGGATGATGGTCCGGATGGGATTATTCCTTTCCTTAATCAAAAAATAAAGAAGGATAGAAAACAGTGTTGAAATATAATACGGCAGGGCGATCCCCTTGAATTTACGCAGCACAAACTGCATGGAGCGCTTGCCGCAGGCCGGAAGACCGTCCTCCCGTTTCATGTAGCTGTTAACCATCAGCAGCCCCGAAACAATAAAAAAGAAATGCACCGATACCCAGCCTAAACCGTAAGGCGGTTTAAACCTTGTATTTTCACCAATAAAAATAAAGGTATGGCTGACAAAAACAAACAGCGTAAAAACGAGCTTCAATACATCTAATTGATAATTACGCGGAGCAGGATTGGCTGCCCCCCCCCCCCCGTTTCCATTTAATGGAATATTTGAAATATTTTTCATTACTGCAACTCCCTCTTTTTTTGTAATCCGAGAATAAAAAACAAAGCCTTTTTCAGGAAAAATTCTACCATAAAATCCGTGTAGATACAAGGATTTTCGACATCAGGGCCCTTGTCTCGCCAAAAAAGCCCTCATCCCAATGGGATGAGGGCTTCCGCTTCTTTTTATTTCATCGGCCTATTCCGTCCGCTTACCGAGCCACATTCGCCCGTTTCAAGGCTCCTGCCAATGCCTGCTTCTGGGTATCCGTCATTTCGAGCAGGGGCAGACGGCATTCGCCGACCTCCCAGCCCAACTGATTCATCGCTTCCTTCACCGGGATCGGGTTGACATCCATGAACAGCGCCTTAATCAGTTCCAGATATTTCAGCTGAAGCTCCGCCGACCCGGCTACATCCCCCGCGAAGAAACGGGCGCAGATATCGTGGGTTTCCTGAGGGAGCACATTCGACAGCACCGAAATAACCCCCTTGCCGCCCAGCGACAATACCGGGACAATCTGGTTGTCATCCCCCGAGTAAACGTCCAGTTCCTCCCCGCAAAGGGCCCGGATCTCCGCCACCTGACTGATATTCCCGCTGGCCTCTTTAATCGCGGTAATATTGGGATGCTCCGAAAGAACCCTACAGGTTTCGGGCAGGATATTTACTCCCGTCCGGCTGGGAACGCTGTAGAGAATAACCGGCAGATCCGTTGCGTCCGCAACCTCGGTAAAATGCCGCACCAAGCCCCGCTGCGAGGTCTTATTATAATAGGGGGTCACGTGAAGCAAAGCGTCCGCACCAAGCCGTGCGGCTTCTTTGGAAAGCTCCACCGCATACCGGGTATCGTTGCTGCCCGCTCCGGCGATGACCGGCACCCGGCCCGCTGTACGCTCCACCGCATAACGAATGCAGTCAATATGTTCCTGATCCGTCATCGTGGCGGATTCCCCGGTCGTCCCACAGATAACAATGGCATCGGTGTGCCGTTCAATTTGGAAATCAATCAGTTCCCCCAGCTTTTCATAGTGGATGGAACCATCCGGATGCATGGGGGTCACAATGGCCACGCCCGCTCCAGTAAAAATTGTTTTTTTCAAGAAGGTCACATTCCTTTCCAGATATTATTTCCGAATTTTTAATTCGGAAATAATACATTTGATTTGAGCCGTTTTGCGGTTGCCGCCGTAAACGGCGGCAACCGCAAAACATGGCAGATATTACTTCCGGCCTTTTCAGTTCGGAAGTAATAATATACCGCCGAAATCCGGCCGGAGCTATTTTCCCTGTTATCCTATGCAAACGGAAGAAAATACGTTCTTATTCTTCCGCGAAATCAATCCAGATACCCCTTCGCCGCCAGAAGTTCCGCCATCAGCACAGCGCCGCCGGCTGCGCCCCGAACCGTGTTGTGGGACAGGCAGACAAATTTGTAGTCATACTGCCGGTCCTCCCGCAGACGCCCGATTGAAACCGCCATCCCATTTTCCAAATCCCGGTCCAGCTTGGCCTGGGGACGGTTATCTTCCTCAAAATAATGCAGGAACTGCTTGGGCGCGGAGGGAAGCTCCAGCTCCTGCGGAGCACCGCGGAAGGCTGCCCAGCGGGCCTTGACCTCCTCTAGAGAGGGCTTTTTCGCAAAGCGGACGAACACCGCCGCCGTATGCCCATCGCTGACCGGAACCCGCAGGCATTGGGTGGTAATCGAGGGGGTTTCTGCGTTCAGGATGCGGCCGTCCTCGATTTTACCCCAGATTTTCAGCGGCTCCAGCTCGCTTTTCTCCTCTTCCCCGCCGATAAACGGGATCACATTATCCACAATCTCCGGGAAGGTTTCAAAGGTTTTTCCAGCTCCGGAAATCGCCTGGTAGGTGCAGGCCAGCGCTTCCGTCACGCCGAATTCCTCCATCAGCGGATGAAGCGCGGGCACATAGCTTTGGAGCGAACAGTTGGATTTTACCGCAATAAAGCCCCGTTTGGTTCCCAGACGTTTGCGCTGTGCGGAGATAACCTCCGCGTGCTCCGGGTTGATCTCCGGCACGATCATCGGGACATCCGGAGTCCCGCGGTGGGCGGAGTTGTTGGAGATGACCGGGCATTCCAGCTTCGCGTAATCCTCCTCCAGCTTCTTGATTTGGTCCTTCGGCATATCTACCGCGCAGAACACAAAGTCAACCTCTTTCGCAATGGCTTCCATCTCCTGGGAAGCGTCCCGCACAACCAGGTTCCGCAATGCCTGAGGCATCGGCTTCGGCATTGCCCAGCGGCTCCCGACCGCTTCTTCATAGGTTTTCCCTGCACTGCGCGCTGAAGCCGCCAGCAAGGTGACCTGGAACCAGGGATGATTTTCCAATAAAATCGCAAACCGCTGGCCGACCATGCCCGTTGCGCCAATAATACCGACTTTAAATGTTTTCATACAAACTCAAATCCTTTCTGATTCTCTGTATTTCATCACTCTTATACTTTTATGACACGCCTTCCGCATTTAAGACAGGTTTTTTCTGCCGAAGGGATGAAAAAAACCGGTTGAAAACCGGTTCATCTTGTACTATAATAGGGAATATTGACTGGTTCGACAAAACTGCCGCCACTGCCGATAGCTCTCCATCATAATTGATGACAATTTTACAGTTTTTCACTGCAAAATCAGGACCCTCCTGCCAAGAGGAATCCTTCGGCGGCTTCCCCTTTGGGCTGTTTTCAACGGCCTGGCGGCCTCCCACAGCTTACTTTTGAAATCCGCGGCCTCTATCCGATTCTTTCATGCGTTCGCGTATTGGTGTTATCATAGCACGGCGGCCGACAAATGTCAATCCATTTCCCGATTTAATGCGGGAAATTCCTGTCTTACCAAGAGATTCCCTGCGGCCCTCACTCCGCCGCAGTATTCAGAAAGGCATTCATATGAAAACAAGTGATTTTTACTACGACCTTCCGGAGGAGCTGATCGCCCAGACCCCGGCCGAACCCCGGGACAGCTCCCGGCTGATGCAGTTGGACCGGCACAGCGGGTCACTGAAACACAGCCGCTTTTCCCAGCTTACAGACTTCCTCCGCCCCGGCGACCTGCTGGTCATCAATAATTCCCGCGTCATCCCGGCCCGGCTTTATGGCAGGCGGGAGGATACCGGAGCCAACGTCGAGCTGCTCCTGCTGGAGCAGAAGTCGGCGGACTGCTGGGAAACCCTGGTCAAGCCCGGCAAACGCGCCCGCGCCGGAGCCAGGCTCTGCTTTGGGGAGGGCCTGCTTCGGGGAGAAATTTTAGAAGTACAGGAGGACGGAAACCGGATCATCCGTTTTTCCTGCAAAGAAAATATTTTTTCCGTGCTGGACCGGATCGGCCAGATGCCCCTCCCGCCTTATATCACCCAAACCCTGGAGGATCAGGAGCGCTACCAAACCAACTACAGCAAAGATCTCGGTTCGGCCGCCGCTCCGACTGCCGGGCTGCATTTTACCGAAGAGCTGCTGAAGAAAATACGGGACATGGGGGTCGGGATTGCCGAGGTCACTCTTCATGTCGGGCTGGGAACCTTCCGTCCGGTCAAGGAGGACAACCTGCAAAACCATCGGATGCACTCCGAGCATTTTTTCCTCCCGGCTAAAACCGCGGAACAGATCAACCGGACAAAAAAAGCCGGCGGCCGGGTCATCGCCGTCGGAACAACCTCCTGCCGCACACTGGAACGCGTCGCCTCTTTCCACGGGAAAATCGAGGAGTGCAGCGGCTATACCGATATCTTCATTTACCCCGGTTATACCTTCAAGGTGCTGGACGGGCTGATCACCAACTTCCACCTGCCGGAAAGCACCCTGATTATGCTGGTTGCGGCCTTTTGCGGCTATGAAAATACCATGAATGCCTACCATGCCGCCGTTCAGGAACAGTACCGCTTTTTCTCCTTTGGGGACGCCATGCTGATCTGCTGACCTTCCGGCTTAAGCCCGCTTTGAACTTACACAGAAAGGATTTTTTTAATCATGTACCATCTCCTCAAACAGGAAGAGAAAGCCCGCCGGGGCGAGTTCCACACCGTCCACGGCATTGTCCAGACGCCGGCATTCATGAACGTCGGAACCTCCGCCGCAATCAAAGGCGGCATTTCCTCCCACGATCTTGTGGATCTCAAATGCCAGGTTGAACTCTGCAACACCTACCATCTCCATGTCCGTCCCGGCGACGAGCTGATTTACCGGCGGGGAGGGCTGCGCCCCTTTATGGGGTGGAAGGGCCCTGTCCTGACCGACAGCGGAGGGTTCCAGGTCTTTTCATTGGCAAAGCTGCGTAAGATCAAGGAGGAGGGCGTCCAGTTCCAGTCCCATGTAGACGGCCGGAGGATTTTCATGTCCCCGGAAATCAGTATGCAGATCCAGTCCCACCTGGGCTCCACCATTGCCATGGCGTTCGACGAGTGTGTCGAAAACCCGGCTCCCTACGCCTACTCCAAGGCCAGCTGCGAGCGGACCACCCGCTGGCTTCAGCGCTGCAAAAAGGAAATGGAGCGGCTGAATCAGCTTCCGGAAACCCTGAATCCGCACCAGCTTCTATTCGGCATCAACCAGGGCTGCACCTTTGAGGATCTCCGCATCCGGCATATGCAGGAGATCGCTGCGCTGGATCTGGACGGCTACGCCATCGGCGGGCTGGCGGTCGGGGAACCCAAGGAGGAAATGTACCGCATCATCGAAGCGGTAGAGCCCCATATGCCGGCCGGGAAAATCCGCTACCTGATGGGTGTCGGAACCCCTTCCAACATCATCGAGGCCGTCGCGCGGGGCGTGGATCTGTTCGACTGCGTGATGCCCTCCCGGAACGCGCGGCATGGGCATCTCAACACCTGGAGCGGGATCCGGAACATCTTCAACGCCAAATATGCCGAAGATGACCGCCCGCTGGACGAAGAATGTGACTGCCCAACCTGCCGGAACTATTCCAGAGCCTACCTCCGCCACTTGTTCAAGGCCAACGAGCTGCTGGCCATGCGCTTGGGCGTGATGCACAACCTCTGGTTCTACAACACGCTGATGGAAAAAATCCGGGAAGCTTTGGATGAGGGACGCTTCGCCGCCTTCCGCGCGCAGTACTCCGAGCTTCTGGATCAGCGTATTTAACAAAATCTAACGCAGATTGGAGAAAAACCGCATGAATTTTTTTGAAATCCTGCTGATCGGCATTGGCCTTTCCATGGACGCCTGCGCGGTATCCATGTCCGACGGGATGTGCTTCCGGCTGGACTGGAAAAAAAGCCTGGCTGTCGGGCTGGCCTTTGGTTTTTTTCAAGCCGCCATGCCCTTGGCTGGATACTTCGCCGGTTCCCTTTTTTCCGACCAGATTTCCACTTTTGACCATTGGATCGCCCTGATTTTGCTGGCTTTCATCGGCGGGAAAATGGTCTGGGATGGGTTCCACCATGACGAAGAATGTTCTCTGAAGCCTTTTTCTGCCGGACTGCTGCTGATGCAGGCCCTCGCTACCAGCATCGACGCGCTGGCCGTCGGCGTCAGCTTCGCCGCGATGAATGTCAATATCTTTTTCGCTGTAGGCCTGATCGGGCTGACCACCTTCCTAATCAGTGTTCCCGCTGTCCAGATCGGGAGAAAAATAGGCACGAAGCTGAACGCCAAAGCGGAAATTTTCGGCGGCACCATCTTGATCCTAATCGGGCTGAAAATTTTTATCGAACATATGTGGCTGGCCTGACCGAAGGTTCTAGGCGGCCCGTCCCTCCCCATATATCTGATTAAACACTGTTAAAATCAGATGGAGGAGGTTTTTCCATGAGGGTTTATGTGGTAAGGAAACAGGGTCTGCTGCTGGCGGGAATACTCACCGCCGTTCTGCTGCTCTGTGGGCTGTCCGTCCAGTGGTTCCGGCTGATTCCGGGTAATGCCGCGCCGGTTCCCTCCCGGCTGGTAATCCTGGATCCGGGGCATGGAGGAATTGACCCGGGCGCTATTGGGGTCAACAGCCAGGAAGAAAAGGAAATCAACCTGGCGATTTCGCTCTGTCTGCGGGATATCCTGCTGGCCAACGGATATGAAGTCCTGATGACGCGGGAGGATGACCGATCTGTTCACGACCCGAAGTACAAAAAAACCGCTCAAATCAAAACGTCCGACCTGAAAAACCGTCTCAAGCTGATCCGGGAGCATCCCGACGCACTGGTGATTTCCATTCATCAAAATAAATTCCAGCAGGAAAGCTCGCAGGGAGCCCAGATGTTCTATGGACGGAAAAATCCTGCAAGCAAGCAGCTGGCTGAATCCATTCAGCAATCCTTCCAAACCCGGCTTCAGCCGGATAATACCCGGGAAATCAAGGAATCCACCAGCGCCGTTTATATCATCCATAACGCGGAAAACCCGATCGTTTTAGTGGAGTGCGGTTTCTTGTCCAACTACAAAGACTGCGCCAACCTTTGCGACCCTGAATACCAAAAAAAAGCGGCGTTTACCATTTTCGCCGGGATCACGGAATACCAATCCGGCGGAAACCCGGAAAATACCGAGCCTTCGCCAAATTAAAAGCCTGCAAAAATAAAGGAGTTTTTATGGCCAAATCAAAAATAAGCTTTGTCTGCCGGGAATGCGGCTACCAGGCCCCCAAATGGATGGGACGCTGCCCGGAATGCGGGAACTGGAATTGCTTGGAAGAATTGGTTCAGAGCGCGCCTGCTCCCGCCGTTTCTGCCAAAGTGAACCTGAACCGTCATGCTGCCAGCCTCCATACCCCGGTGCGGATCCGGGATATTGACGAACAGGATGAAATCCGCTTCCGAACCGGCTTGGAGGAATTGGACCGGGTGCTCGGGGGCGGTATTGTCAAAGGCTCTTTGGTCCTGCTGGGAGGCGACCCGGGGATCGGGAAATCTACCCTGCTGCTCCAAATCTGCCAGCATTTGGGGAAACAGCTCCAGATCCTTTATGTTTCAGGAGAGGAGTCGGCCCGGCAGCTCAAGCTGCGGGCAAACCGGCTCCGGGTGGATTCCGACCAGCTTTCCATCCTGGCCTCGACAGATGTGGAATCCATCTGCAATACCATCCTGCAAACCAAGCCCGATCTGGTGATGATTGATTCCATTCAGACCATGTGCATCAGCGCCATTGCCTCCTCCCCCGGGAGCGTCACCCAGGTGCGGGAAAGCACCAACGCATTCCTCCGGGTAGCCAAAGGCGAAGACGTCCCGATTTTTATTGTAGGGCATGTCAATAAAGATGGGGCAATCGCCGGGCCAAAGGTAATGGAACATATCGTGGATGCTGTACTCCATTTTGAGGGGGATCGGAACCTGACCTACCGGATCCTGCGGGCTGTGAAAAACCGTTACGGCTCTACCAATGAAATCGGGATGTTCGAAATGAACGACTCCGGACTGAATGAGGTACAAAATCCTTCCATGATGTTTTTATCCGGGCGGCCGAGCGGAGTTTCCGGCAGTTGTGTCGCTTGTGTGATGGAGGGAACCCGGCCGATCCTGGCGGAAGTCCAAGCGCTGGTGACGAAAACCGGATTTGGACAGCCCCGCCGGACTGCCGCCGGATTCGACTATAACCGGATGAACCTCCTGCTGGCGGTGCTGGAAAAAAGGGCAGGTTATTATTTCGGTACCCTGGATGTCTATATCAACGCGGTCGGCGGCCTGCGGCTGGACGAACCCGCAGCCGACCTTTCCGTCGCTCTGGCCCTGGTTTCATCTCTTCAGGACAAGCC
>CANSRB010000004.1 GCA_947649285.1 uncultured Clostridia bacterium | reverse complement strand
TACCACATCTCCTCCCTCTTGTCAATACCTTTTTCCGATCTTTTTCGACTTTTTTTATAAATCGAGCGATTTCTTAAATTACAGGCATATTGAAGTGATCTGTTATTTGCGTATATATAATGAACAAGAAAATTTTTTCTGTATTTTTCAGGAATTATATTGTGAAAGACTTGACAATGCAAGGAATTTACGGTATACTAAAATCCTCAAATATCCCCTCTCTTCTCTCTGTTGGCAAATTGCCGCAGAGAGTTTTTTTCGTCTTTTTCATCTTTCCCTCTTTTTTTCAAAAAATACCTTGATTTTTTCTAAAAATGCTGTTATAATGAATTTCGTTGTAAAAACAGTATGCGTCTGTAGCTCAGATGGATAGAGCACCAGCCTCCGACGCTGGGTGTCGCTGGTTCGACTCCAGTCAGGCGTACCATATTTAAAAATAAAGAACGGAGGGCTTTCCCCTCTGTTCTTTATTTTTTTATCAATAGATCATAATAGGTTGATCTCAATTTATTAAATAGAAAAAAGGAGGATTTAAAAATGTTTTGTCCAAATTGCGGGAAAGAAGCAGCAGGAAACTTCTGCGCAAATTGCGGGGCAGGGATTCAGAAGCCGAATTCCTCTAATGCAGGAACCCCACCACCTCAAACCGCAGCTTATCAACAGCCCTATACTTATCAGCAGCCGTATAACCAACAATATTACCAGCGGCCCTATCCCAATCAGCAAGCCTATCAACAGCCTAACGTTGTTATTAACAACGTCAATACAAACACTGCGGCTGCGATGGGAGGGGTTTTCCCACGCGCAAAAAACAAATGGGTTGCACTGCTTCTCTGTTTCTTCTTTGGGATCTTTGGCGCACATAAATTTTATGAGGGCAAAATCCTCTTCGGTATTGTATACCTGTTCACCTGCGGCCTGCTGGGGATTGGCGTATTCATTGATTTTTTTGTGATCCTTTTCAAGCCGAATCCTTATTTTATATAGAAAATCTCCTCTCTATTTTAGAGAGGAGATTTTTGATTCACATCATATTCTGCTTTTCCTGTCCCAGTTCCCGGGTATACCGGATCATCAGCAGGATCACAGCGACAGCCACCACAGTCTCGGTAACCGGCATCGCGAACCAAACCGATTCCGGCCCCGCAACAAGAGGAAGCAGATAGATAAAAACTCCGCTGACAACCATTCCCCGCGCTATGGAGATAAAAAAGGAGGCTCCCGGCTTCATCAAAGACTGGAAGTAATAAGTCGAATAAATATTCAGCGGCAGCAGCAGGAAAGAAATCCCATAGCTGCGCAGGATAAACGGCGCAATCCGGTAAATCTCTTCGGTCGGGGACATAAAGATTCGGATAAAGCCATTCGGGAAAGCAAAAATGAGCGCCGTCCAGACTACACTGAAAAATGCTGCCGCATAAAGCGAGTAACGCAGCACCTCGCGGATTCTCGCCCATTTCTGTGCGCCGAAATTCACCGACAGCAGCGGCTGGGCGGCTTGCCCTACACTGTAGGCACAGCACTGCACTATAGTGCTGACATTGACAATCACCCCATAAACCGAAAGCGCATCCGTACCAAGGTACCGCATAATCTGGCGGTTAAACAGCATGGTCAGAATCCCCATCGCCACATCAATGAAAAAGGTGGAAAAGCCAGTGGTCAGGATATGCCGGCACTTCTCCCCGAGCTGTTCCGGACGAACCAGCCGCAGGGTATTTTTCCGGGTAAAAAAGTGGGATATCGTTACCGCAAATGTCACCGCCGCGCCAAGTGCTGTTGCCAGACCGGCGCCAAAAATCCCCATATCCAGCGTAAACACCAAAAAATAATCCCCGAATATGTTGAAAACACCGCCCGCCAGCACGGACGCCGTTGCCAGTCCGGGATTCCCGTCATTCCGCAGGAAAGCCGAAAGCGCCTGGTTAAACAGGAACAGCGGCACGGCAAATTTGACCGGAATCAGATAGGTTTTTGCCAGTGGAAGAAGGGCTTCATCCGCGCCGAATAGTCTCAGCATTGGCGTGTCAAAAAACAGAAGCAAGGCCCAAATCAGCGCGCCAATCACCGCTGTTTCCAGCATTGCCGCAGTAAAATAGCCGTTTTCCTCCTGCTTATCCCCCCGGCCCTTCGCAGCGCTCAGCAGCACAGATCCACCGATCCCGGTCAGCAGCCCCAAGCTGAAAATAATATTCCATACCGGCGCCACGACTGCCAATGCCGCCGTCCCGCTGGGCCCCTGGTACTGCCCGACGATCGCCATATCGACCATACTATAGATCGAGCCGATCAACGCACTGCCAAACGCGGCTCCCAAATATTTGAAAAAAACCGGCTTCACCCTGCTTTGTACTAAATCCATGGAAAAACCTCCTTTGCATTCCATCAAAAACCCACAAAAAAGCTGGATAAAGGCAAACAGGCATTCCAGCCTGTCCCCTTATCCAGCTTGCCATTTCTTCTGAACGGCTCACCCTCCGAGTGATCTTGTTCATTATACCCTGAATGCCTGTCCTTTGTCAAGCGTCCCTATAAGAGGGGTTACGCTTATCTCACAAACACCGTTTCCCCGGGGCGGCACGGCGATTTGCGGGGCTCCGCGCCCCATATCCCGCCCAAAGAAATTGGGGAAAGAAATGCGTCAAGGGAGTCCCCTTGGATCCCCGCTCAGCGTAGGCGACCGGATTGCAGATAGTAGGAGCCTGCTTCTAGGGCATCACAGAAGGCCAGCCTGGGAGCCGTCGCGCGTACAGGCCAGTCCATCGAAGCACAAGTGGCAATAACAGGCAGGCTCCCCTTAGGATGGAACCATAGGAGGTTTGCAGGGGAACAATTCCGCACTTAGACGGCCTGGGGTAAAAGTGTCCGGGGGGGACTGGGGGTGGCCTCCCCCAGCGGTTTTCTTTTCCCCTCTTTTCTTTGATCGCTCAAAGAAAAGAGGGTGCCAAGCGCGAGGCGGCATGAGCCCCGCATTCAGATCGCAGCCCGACAGCTCCCGAGCTGTTCCTTTTTATGTAGAAGGCGTACCGGAGGAATGCTGCTTCCGGCGCGCCGCTCCAGGCGAAAACCCGTAAAAACGCCGGAACTGCTCATAAAAATGCCCCAAGTTGCCAAACCCGCTCCGGGCACAGATTTCCACGATCGGGTCTTCGGTAGAGATCAGCAGGCCATAGGCATACCGCATCCGAAGCTCGTTGATATACCGGGTCGGCGTCGTATGGAGATACCGCTGGAATTCCCGGTTCACGTGTTCCTGGGAATAATTGGCCATTTTGAGCAGATCGGAAAGCCCGGCAGTGAAATGCTCGGGCTTGGCAATTTGATCCAGCAGCGCGACCAGCCAATCCGGCAGCGCTTTCTCCTGGCGGCGGTTCTCCAAAAATAAATACAGTGTATCGGCAATTATCCGATTCCGAAGAAGCCTTTTGGCAGGGCCCCGCTCCATCCCCCGCAGTTCCTCCAGCCGCTCAACCAAGGAGAGCCGCTTTTCCTCAGACAAAGAAATCTGCACTGGAAGCGGAAGCCCGGCCAGCGGTGCAAGCGCACCCTCATAAAGCTGATCGGCCAGATTGAAGAACGTCGGGCTGAAGCCCACATTATAAAACTCAAAATCCTGCGTCAGATAGTAATCATAGCAGTGTTCATCCTGCGGACGGACCAGTACCAGCGAACCAGCTTCCACGATCTGTGCGGTCTTGTTGACCAAATGAAGCGCCCGCCCTTTGCTGACCAGAAAAAATTCAAAATTTTCATGGGTATGCAGCGGATAGGTTTCCCGGACGCTGGTTTGATAAAGAACGGTCATATCTTCCGTATGAAATTTTGTTTGGATTTTTACCGCCATTTATACTCCCCCTTCTTCCCCTTTATTATACATCAATATACCGGAAAAACAAGTCAATTATTCAGTAGAATTTCAGCGCGGTTGTGCTATGATAAAGAAAAAGGGAATGCTGCATGATCTCCGTTCCCACCCGCAACTACTCCCGCCTGATCGGAAACAGGCCAAGAAAAGAGGTATCGTTATGTATCACAACCCTAAGCTGGATCTGGATTATGCGCTGGAATTTACCGCGCTGTATCAAAGCGAAAGCGACCGTTCTCTGCGTGAGGCAAAATGCCTGCAAAAGCAAATCCCTTACGTGCTCGAGCCCATCCAGGAGGAAGACCTGTTGGCCGGATATATGAAGCACGGTTTTGTCGGGTTTTCCCCGCAGTACGGCGGCAGCTATACGTACTACTATTGGAATGACCGGGTCGAAGCCGCTTTGGCTGAGCTGGAAGGGACCCTGGACGAAGATTACCGGAACCGCGTAGAGGAAATGCGCGCTTTCTGGCAAACAGAAAATACAGACACCAAAATGCGGGAGCGTTTCAAAGAGCGCTACGGCCAGGATCTGTCCAGGCGGGGCTATTTCTATGGCGTTACCCGGATCGCCGGGATGAACGTCGACCTCGACCTGCTGATTCACGAGGGCCTGCCCGGCCTCCGGAAGCGGATTGAGCACTTCCGGAAAATCAATGCGAACGAAAATTTCTATACCGCGCTGGAGCTTTCAATCGATGGATTGGCAGACGCCTGCCTGCTCTATGCCGATCAGGCGCAGGAACAGGCGAAAACCGCGTCAGCGCCCCGGAAAAAGGAACTGGCCGAGATGGAAGCCATCCTCCGAAGGATCGCGGTCGAGCCCCCGGCTACCTTTAAAGAAGCCCTCCAGTTGATCTGGATTTACGCCGTCTGCTCCGATTTAATGAATTTCGGTCGGATGGACAACTACCTCTCCGATTTCTATGTCCGGGATCTGGACGCCGGGATCTTGGACGAAGAAGAAGCCATCCGCTGGCTTTCCTCCTTCTATCGCAGCATCATCCGAGTCAGTAAGGTTCATGACAGCCGGATCTTAATCGGAGGGCGGGGCCGGAAGAATGAAGCCGCTGCCGACCGGCTGGCGCTGGTATTAATTGAGGTTTCCAAACGAGTGATTGAGGTTGTCCCCCAGCTCACCCTGCGGTATTATCGCGGAATCAATCCTGAACTCATGAAGAAAACGCTGGAAAATATCGCGGCAGGCGCGGTGTATCCCATTGTCTACAGCGACGAAGTCACCCTTCCCGCCATGGAAAAAATGTACCGGATTGATCCGGAAACCGCGGAAAAATGGGTGCCTTTCGGCTGCGGTGAATACACCATTGAGGGTTACGGCGCCGCAACCCCCAATACGGGCCTGACCTGCCCCACCCTGCTGGACGCCCTGCTCCATCACGGCCGGGAAAGCTTTTTCGGCCAGCAGGTCATGAAGGATTACGGCGCACCAGAGGATTTTGAAACCTTCGACCAGCTCTTTGCCGCTTATGAGGATTGTGCCCGAGAAACCTGCGCGCAGATGGCCGTCCATGAACAGCTTAACTACCAGGTAGCAGGAGAAGAATCGGATTACCTGCACCTTTCCCTGTTGGTTCACGATTGTCTGGAAACCGGCAAAGGGATTTTCTCGGGCGGCTGCCGCTATCTCTGTGCAACGGATGAAATTTTCGGGTTTATCACCTTCGCAGACAGCATGATGGCTATCAAGCGCTGTGTCTATGAAGAAAAACGCTTCTCCCTGTCCCGCCTGGTGGAAATGCTGGACGCCAACTTCGAAGGCTTCGAGCAGGAGCGCGCCCTCCTGCTGGCCGCGCCCAAATACGGCAACGATGACGACGAAGCCGATGAAATGGCTGTCCGCCTATTCCATCACCTGGCTGGGCTGCACGCGGAAGGATGCCGTCAGACCTCCCTGCACTATTATGGGATGGTTTCCGTCAATAACTCCGGGTCTGCCGAACGGGGAGCCGTCACCGCCGCTACCCCCTGCGGGCGGAAACGCTCGGAACCCTTGTCCAATGGGAACAGCCCCTCTCTGGGCGCGGATGTCAACGGGCTGACCGCTACCCTCAATTCCATGTCCAAATTCGACCCTTGCGACCATGTCGGCGTTGTTCACAACATCCGATTCAACAAGGATATGCTCAAAAACAATCTGGATAAAGTCCGAACGCTGCTGGAAGTTTTCTATGAAAACGGCGGTGCGCAAACCAATCTTTCCTCCATCGGTCGGGGAGACCTGGAACAGGCGTTAATCCATCCGGAGCAGTACCAAAACCTGATCGTCCGGATCGGAGGATTCAGCGCCCGCTTTATTGAACTGGATCCCATTGTCCAGCACGAGCTGATCCTCCGTACCACCTATGAGGAATGCTGACCATGAGCACCGCGTCTATTTTCAATATCCAGCGTTTTTCCCTGCACGATGGGCCGGGCATCCGAACCACGGTATTTTTCAAAGGCTGCAACCTTTCCTGCGCCTGGTGCCATAATCCGGAATCCTTTTCCATCCGGCCCCAGATCAGCCTGGACCGCAAAAAGTGCAGTTCCTGCGGGCGCTGCGTTGAGGCTTGCCCTCAGCGCCTGCATCGGATCAGCCCGGAAGGCACGCATCTTTTTTCCACCAACGGCTGCTCCGCCTGTGGAAAATGTGTGGACGCCTGCCCAACCCAGGCGCTGACCCTGATCGGCCGGCAAATGGAATTGGAAGAGGTCTTGGCCGTGATCCGTAAGGACGCCCGTTATTATGGGCCGTCCGGCGGCGGGGTCACCTGCTCTGGCGGGGAGGCTACCCTCCAATATGAATTCCTGCTGGAGCTCCTGTCGGCCTGCAAACGTGAAGGTTTCCACACCTACCTGGAAACCAACGGGCTGGCTACCTGGGAACGCCTGCAAAAGCTGGCGGAGGTGACGGATCTTTTCCTGTTTGACTTCAAGCACTCGGATGATTCCCTCCACCGCCTTTATACCGGAAGCTCCAACCGGCCTATCTTGGAGAACCTGGAACGTCTGCTCGGGCAGGGAAGTTTCGTCTGCCTGCGCTGCCCGATTATCCCAACCATCAACGACACAGACGCACACTTTTCCGCCATCCGGGAACTGAAAGCCCGCTACCCCCAACTGGCCGGGCTCGAGCTGATGCCTTACCACGACATCGGCGTTTCCAAGTGGAAAAGTATCGGGAGCGGCTATACCTTGGAGAGCGTCCGTCCTCCCACCCCCGAAACCATCGCAGAATGGAACCGGAAGGCCGGAATTGAATCTTCCAAACCCTGATAAAAAAACTCCAGTGGAATTCCACTGGAGTTTTTTTATTCCTCTTCAGATTCTGTGCCAGCTGTCCGGCCGTCCACCCCTTCGGTGGAATCTTTTTTAAAAAAGACTTTCAACGTTTGAAAAATCAGCAGGATATCCATCCAGACGCTGTATTTTTCAATATACATCAAGTCCAGCATCAATTTGTCCTTCGGCGTTGTATTATACTTGCCGGCAATCTGCGCCAGCCCGGTCAGGCCCGCCTTAGCCCGCAGACGGTAGCGGAATTCGGGCACATCCTTATAGTATTCCTCTGCAATGCTGGCCCGCTCCGGCCGAGGCCCCACGATGCTCATCTCGCCTTTCAGCACATTGATAAACTGGGGCAGTTCGTCCATCCGGGTTGCCCGCAGGAATTTCCCCACCGGCGTGATCCGGTCGTCATTCTTTTTTGCCAGCATCGCACCGGATTTCTCTGCGTCCACAATCATCGTCCGGAATTTCAGGACGTAAAATTTCTTTCCGTCAATCGTCAAGCGTTCCTGTTTATAAAAAACCGGGCCGCCGTCCCCCAGCTTGATACAGAGAGCCTCGATCAGCATAATCGGGGAGGCCACCAGCAGCATCAGCCCGGAAAAAACCAGGTCGATCAGCCGCTTGAGGAACCGCTGCTCAACCGAAAGCTCCCAGATATTCGAGCAGAGGATGGAGAGGTCGTCCAACACCATATATTTGGCGTAATTGACAACAACATCCGGCAGTTCTGTCTGGAGATAAATACTCGTATAATGCTTATAAGCATAATCGATAATCTCATATTTGACCGCGGAGGGCAGCTGGTACAAAAACACAGCGTCGTTATGCCGGATCAGCGGCTTGAGGTTTTCATCGTTATAAGAAATCACTTCCGTAATCCGGTACTGTTTTTTATACCGGCTGACCCGGCGGAGGATCTCCTCGCTATGGGACAGGTCAGAGCAGACAATCACACAGCTTTCCGGTGGGTTCATCTTGAAGAAAAGATAGTTCCCCAGATAAACGAAAGCGGTAATGGTCAGGATCTGGAATAAAAAAACCAAAAAAAACGTCCCAATCCCGGTAAAAGAAAAGCTGCTTTGATTATATTGATTGACATTCATAATGCAAAGCTGGAAATAGGTCACAAAGTCCGTAATAAACGTTGCAATGCAAAGCGAAGGGATAATCTCCTTGCTTTTTTTCTTTCCCACTGCAAAACCACCGTAAACCGCCGTCATGCTTACCCCAATAACCGCAAAGGTGGTCATCGTAATCGCCGCGGTCCGGTTCATTCCCAGCAGCTGTGGATTATCAATCGAAAACAAACCGAAAAACAATACGAAAAGCAGGAAAAACAACAGCACCTTCAGCAGAAAAACCGCCATTCGCTTTGGTTTCCGGGTCCGTCTGGGTTCAGACATTAAACAATCCTCCTTTTGCGCCGCTGCAAATCGCTCTTTTCAGCGCGGGTCAATTTCCTTATTGTAGCAAAGCGTCCGCAAAAATGCAACAAATTTGCCGAAATTTCCCGTTTTCCGCCGATTCTTAGGAGAGATCCGATTTATGGGAACGCTTTTTCCGGATTCCCCAGCGGATCCCCCACGCAGCTCCCCCAATCGCAGCAGCCAGCGCCGCCGCCCCTGCGGCAATCACCGCGGGATGCACTTCCGCCTGTCCCTGAAGCGGTTCCTTCATAGTATGCCCAGAAGACGGGATCGAATTTTTGGTACTGGAGCTGATATGATACGGGTTCCGGTTCCGTTTGACAGAGGACAGGGCAATGACCGCCTGCTCTGTCACGGAAGCGCTGCTCGGAGTTTCCAAGCGGACAGAAAAACCTCCGTCCATATTCTGGCAAAGGAGCAGCTGATCCAGCAGGCTTTTCCCCTGCCGCGTAAAACGCTCCCCGCCGATATCCCGGCCTAAGGAAGAAAGGGCGGTCAGGACGCGGGCCAGGATTTCAGCAGAAGGCTCCTCCTCCCCTTTCGCGGCAAAGCCTCCCTCCTCCAGCTGCGCGCTGGCCAGATATTCCACGCCTGTTTCCAGCGCTTCGGCCACCTCTGTCCGGGAAGAATAACCCGACAGCGCCGTCAAAACCAGCGCTGTGCTTTCGGGATCCGACTCCATCCCCTTTTGGGAGCCGAACCCTCCGTCCCCATTTTGAAGGGACAGCAGGAACGATATCACCTGATCGCGGCTGTTGACCGCACTGTTCGGAACCGAGTACCTGCGGCAGTCATATGCATAAAGCAGATAAGAGCCGCCCCGCGCGCCGGATTCTTCCAGGCCCGGCGCCTGCATCAGCTTCATCAGCAAGCTGGAAAGCTCGGCATTCGCCCCATCATAGCCGCAAAAGGAAAGCCGGATCACATTTTCTGCCAGGATTAAAAGCTCTTCTTCCCCGCCGCTCTGCTTAATCTCCTGCAAAAAGGAGTTGACCTTTTCCGCATTGGCTGTCCGGCCGATGCTCCCCATAGCTACAATATAAAACCGGCATTCCGTAATATGCTGCTCCAGCCAGTCTCCCCCGCCTGTCAGCGCCTGGGCGGCGGATTCCGACCAGTAATCCGACGGCCCCCCGCTGGGCACCGGCTCTTCCGGCTGGGAAGAGCTTTGCAGCATCTCCGGCGGGCAGAAGAGCCATTCCACAATGTCCCCTTCCCGGACCGGCTGTTCCAGCGTAGAAATCACCCCGTTGCGGCGAACGGCAAACATTCCTTTGGAATTGGATTCCACCCGCACCGGATCGCCTTCTTCCTGAAAGAAGCTGATCCACAACGGCTCATTTTCATAACTGTAATAGTCGGCAATCAGCTCGGATTCCTTCAGCAGTTCCAGCGTATCATACAGCCGGACATCCCCGGAAAAAGACATCGGCTGGTTTTCAACCCAATATTCCTCGGTCAGCACGTTGTAAAAGCTGATGAAAAAGGAAGCCTCTTCCCCGGGAACATCCGCTTCTTCCGCAAAAGCCGGAAGTACTGCGGCCCAGCACAGCACGGCGCAAAGCAAGACCGCCAACAGCCTTTTCATCATACAGCATCCCCTTTCTTCGGCCCATCATTCCCACGCCGGCAAAAATCCCATTTCCATCCGGTGTTTCTCCTAGACATTATACATGATCTTCTGGGCCCTGTCCAGAAATCCACGGAGAATTCATATATTTCTTGCATTTTCCCGCGGGTTTTGGTAAAATAAAGGCGTTTTCTGACGCCTGTATGAAAAATCTCAGCCGCAGGAAAATACGACAGCATCCGCCCCTTCCCTTCCGCCGGAACCGTTCCGGCGACTTCGAAAGGAGTATGTCCATGACTGAACAACAAAAAAAAATCCGTATCATGGTAACCGCCGCATTTTTTGTCGCGCTGGATATCCTCACCGCACGCTATCTGGGGTTTGAGCTTCCTTCCCCAATCGGGCCGATTAAATTCGATTTCCAGCTGATTGTCGCTGCACTTTGCGGCTATGTGCTGGGTCCCTGGCAGGCAGGCCTGACGCTCGTCTGCTCCGACCTGCTGGGCGCGGCGCTCAATTCGGGCTCGCTGGGTATTTTCCTGGGTTTCACCCTTTCCGCCGCAGTACGGGGCGTATTATTCGGCCTTTTGCTGCATGAGAAAAAGCTCTCGCTCCCGCGGCTGGCGGGTTCGATCTCACTCGTTTTCCTGATTACAGACTGGGGGCTGAACACTCTCTGGCTCAGCATCATGCTCGGCACGCCGTATTTCCCCTACCTGCTGGCCCGCTTCTTCCCCAAAATGGTCCTTCTTATTGCGGATCTCGGCGTTTCCCTCTGCCTGGGGAAACTGTTTGCACTGCTGCAAAAACGCCGGATCGCCGGCTGACCCGAAAATATCCCCGGCAGCCCTGTTCAGGCAAAATTCGACAAAAGTACTTGCAACTTTCCGCAATCTGCCCTAAAATAGAAGGAACAAGAGGTTCTTCCTCTGATCCCGTCTACACACTCCTGAAAATACCGGCCGTGTTTTCCATCCAGGAACCCTTTTCCTTTGGATGTACAAAGTACGCGGGCTCCATTTTCAGAGCACTTTAATGATAAGAAAGGTTTCTTTATGAGGTACCCGCCTAAGGAATATTTTACAATTCCAAATATCCTCAGCTATATCCGCCTGCTGTTGATCCCGGTATTCCTGTTCCTCTATCTGAACGCGGAGACCCCCAGGGATTACCTTTGGGCCGCAGCCGTGATCCTCCTTTCCGGATTGACCGATTTTGCCGATGGGCAGATTGCCCGCCGCTGCAATATGGTCACCGAATGGGGAAAATTGATCGACCCCATCGCTGACAAACTCACCCAGGCGGCAGTCCTGTTTGCATTGGTAGTCCGGGTGAAATGGATGTGGCTGCTCGCTCTGCTGCTGGTAGTCAAGGAGCTGATGATGGCCGTTTGCGGGCTTTTCTTCCTGCGGAAAGGCAAAAAGCTGGACGGCGCCAAATGGTTCGGCAAAATTTCCACGGCTGTATTTTATCTCTGCACCTTCGTGCTGGTGGCCGTACCGACGCTGGATCAAACGTTTACGTATATTTTGATGGCAGTTACCGGATTTTTCCTGGCCTTGTCCATGGTGCTGTATTCCTCCGTATTCTGGAATATGCACAAAGAAGACTAAAAGCAAGCCTGGCAAACACAGCAAGGCCCCTTCCCAAATGGGAAGGGGCCTTTGGTTTTCTGTTTCAAGCAGGAAGGATTATACAAATTCTTAATAAAACGATGCAGTCGTTTTATTAGGCCGCAGAATGCGGTCCGGCGGCGTATCACACCGCGATAAAAAGATTTTAATCTTTTTATCAAGAAACAGGTTTACCATTTCACACTCCTGATGGGAGAACGGCGAACCAGCAGATAACCGCAAGCCCCGCATAAACACGAAATCAGCAGGAGCAGTACGGATAAGCTGCCATAGGAGGCCACAAATTCCGCCAGGAACCGGCCTAGCGCAGCCGCAGCATCCGGACAGACAACCACGAACAAGGGCAGCAGAACCATCAGGATAAATCCGCCTACCGCTGCCAGAAGGATCCTCCCGATGACATTCAGGCGGTAAAAAGCCCCGGCAATCAGGAACCCCGCCAGATTGATCGTCAGCAGCAGTAAAAAGAGCAGGAATAGCGCGCCCAGGTAGCCGGTTTGGTAAGACTGCATCAAAAACTCCAGAACCCAGTCCAGCTCGGTGCTGACGTCCATGAAGAGCAGTCTCAGGACCGCCATCTCCGCTACGATCGCCAAGGATACCGTCGGGATCATCGCCAGGAACGCAAGGTAACAGGTCCGGCGGGAGATCCCGTTCGCCACGTGTGCCCGCGGGTTATTCACAAAGGCGACAATCCCGCTGACCAGCATAAAAACCAGGTAGCCGATGATAACCCCGTTAAACTGGACCTTCGGGTCCAGGATATGGGAAAGCAGCAGCATCAGCAGCGCCAGCAGGACATAAACCCCGCTGGTAATCAGCGAAGCATACAGCATCTTTTTGGTTTGATAAAGAAAGCTTTGTTTGAATTTCATGGTTGTTTCCTCCTCTTCGTATACAGGTCAGGAATTCGTCAGTCGGATAAACAGCTTCTGCAAATCCAATGCAGCGGCCTCCAGTCCTGCCGGAATTTCCCCCGGTTCCCCCTGGATATAAGCGGTTTTCATCCCGCCGAGCTCTTCCTCGCCCAACAAGGTGCGGCCAGAGCAGTATTGTTCTACCTCCGACTTTTTACCGGTCACCGAATAGCCCATCTTCCGCACCTCTTCAATTGGAAGATCCAGCAGCACCTGCCCCTCCTTGATAATCACCACCTGTTCCAGCAGGTCGGCGATTTCCTCAATAATGTGGGTGGAAATGATGATGGTTTTCGGACGCTCGGCGTAATTGGCCAGCAGTTCCTTATAAAACAGCTCCCGATGATTGGCGTCCAGTCCCAGGATGGGCTCATCCAGCAGGATATAGTCCGCGTCGGTGGCCAGGGCCGTGACAATCTTAAAGATGGTATTATAGCCCGTAGAAAGCTGTCGGGGCTTCTTTTTGATATTCAACCCAAATTTTCCGGCCAGTTGGTTGGCATACTCCATCGAAAAGCCGGGATAACAGTTTTGCACCCAGTTCCAGATTTTGTAAACCTTATCATCCGCATCATAGCAGTTCATTTCGCTGATGCAGTAGATCCTTCCCTGTACCCGGTCATTTTCAAATACGCTTTCCCCATCCATCCGGATCTCACCGGAGGTAGGGAAAATCCGGTTGGCGATCATATGGAGCAGCGTCGATTTTCCGGCGCCATTCCGGCCCAAAAGGCCGTATATCTTCCCGGGCTGGATAGTCAGGTTTACGCCATCCAGCGCCCGGATATCCTTATATTCCTTGGTCAGCTGTACGATTTCGATTCCATTCATGATAAAACCCCCTTCTATTGTCAAGAACGCCGTCCGGATTGATAGCCCTGCTCAATCAGCTGCATCAGCTCCGTTTTATTCAGCTTCAGTTTTTCGGCTTCGTCAATTAAATCCAAAATAAAATGGTCAAAGAAATTTTCCTTCCGTTTTTGGCGGATCTGCTCCGCCGCTCCGGACGCAACAAACATACCGACTCCCCTTTTCTTATACAGCACCTTTTCCTCCACCAGAATATTCATCCCTTTCAGCACGGTCGCCGGGTTGATTTTATAGCTGACAGAGATTTCCGTTGTGGAAGGAACCTGTGTTTCCTCGGCGAAAGCACCCGAAAGAACCCCGTTCTCAATCTCCTCCGCAATTTGGATGTAAATCGGCTTGTCGCTTTCAAAGTTAATCGTCACTCTTTCGGTTTCCTCCTTTCCTGTAAGTTATCTTGTTTATTAGTTAATCACTTGTGTAATTAACTATAGAACAAAACAAGGGGTTTGTCAAGCAGTTTTGAAAAATTTTCTGTCTGACCCCGAAACAGTATCCTGCAAAACGGATTCCCGGCAGCAAAAAACCTTCCAGTGCCCCGGGGCCGCCGCCCGGTCATACCAGAAGGTTGTCCAAAATAAAGATTTTATGGGGAAGAGATGCCGTATCGCACCGTCCGCGATTCAAATGCGGGACTCCGCGTCCCGCCCCCTTTTCTTTGAGCGCTCAAAGAAAAGGGGGGACAAGAAATCCGCCCAGGGTGGGGTCCCCCTGGGAACCCCCACATGGCGGACAGCAGGAAAGCTTCCCTGCGACCGGGCCGCCCCAGTCGGCGCCGGAGGAACGTCCCGGCCGCTCGAGGGTGGATCCCCTCATAAAATGCGCGAAAGGACACTTCTCTCTGCCAGAAGGTTCTTGATTCGATCATTCGGATTCCGGGCGGCTTCCGCTCCTCTCCCCGAAAATCCGGCGGATACGATATTCCCCGCAAAAGGAAATCGTAAGCTTTTTCGTATAAATACTGTCCGGGTTTTCATGCAGAGTCAAAGAGGCGCGCCATTGCTGAAGTGTTTCCACCAAATCGGCCATTCCGTTTCCGGTGCCTCCCGTCGTATTTCCCCGAAGCCCAAGATTTTCCCAAACCCGGTCTGTAAACGAAACCCCGCTGTCCAACAGGTCGATTTCATAAATCCCGGACGCAGTTTTGCCCATGCAAAGCAGGATGAGCCGGTTCTCTTCCATCCCTTTCCGGTTCACCGCCTCAAAAGCATTCAGCAGCAAATCACCTATACTTCTCAACAGGCTGTCCAGCTCAATCCCCAGTTCTGAGATCAACAAGGAAGGAGGCTCCCGAAGAACTATCTGAAACAAAATCCGATCTTTCTCCGCCCGTTTCAGAAATTGGCGGAGAAGCCCGTCTAAAAGAAGAAGCCCGGTTTCCGGCACGGGATAATTTTTCTGCCATTCCTTCAAATGCTGATCCCTGCGCTCCTTCTCGAGCCGTTCCAATTCAGGACGAAACTCGGCAGAAGTCTCCAGTGATAAATTGGCTAGTTCTTCCAACGCCAGGCGCAAAGGGCGGTTCCGATGACGCTCGGCAACCAGGCTTTCATTCAGCGTGCGTTCACGATTTTGATAGCGAAGCTCCCGCCAAATCCATAGGTAAAACAAAACGGAAGAAACAATAGATGAAATGAGAGAAATCATATGAACCGCTAAACTTTCCTGTGTGCAGACCAGCAAACGATTCAAAACAAAAAGTCCCAGGAAAAGCAGCTCCGCCTTGAGAAAATGGGATTCTTTTTCAAGCTGGAACACCCGGTTCATCCGTTTGCTGCACAGCAGAACTGCGGCAGCGAGAATCTCAAAAATCAGAAACAGAAAAACCACTTTGCTTGTCCCCAACAGAATTACAAACGTTTCTTTGAAAGTATGAGAGCCGAAATGCAAAAGGAACAAAAGCAATACCATCCCAGCCGTATTGCGGACAGGGCCTTTGCGGATTAGATGGAAGTAACAAAATGCAGACAAAGCCGCAATTGGTTCTGAAGCCGACGGCAGATTCAGCAAGCTCATTATTTGATAAACCCCGACTAAAACCAGAAAAAACAAAACGGTTTCCCACACCGGAGGCGCCATCCGTTTGACGCAAATCTGCTGTCTACAGAGAATCCCGTATAGAAAACCGCTGATTAAGCTGTCTGCCAATGCTAAAAAGTCCATCTTTCCCTCCCGGATTTTTTGCCATGTGCAGGAGGAAAGTGCCGTAAAGAATAACGCATCCCGTCTGCCAAAACCAGGTAAATGGCAGAAATCCCCTCCTTCAGAATAAGCTTATTCATTTATTCTAGAGGAGTGATTACAAAAATTTCAAGCAGAAAATGTCGTAAAATTTGTCGTTTTATGTCTGATTTTTCTACCTATTCTATAGTTTAAAAAGCTCAAAGGACATCTGCTTGGGTATTTTTGATTAGCCGCCTCATCCCACTAGATTTCTGGAACTTAGGCAAACCGGACAGGATTATAATTTCCATTATCTGCATTCATCAATAACTTACCAGTAAACCTCTGTCAAAATATAAACCATCCTAACAATTATGAATTTTATTAAAAACAAATCCATTATACTATCAATCCGTAAATATTTCTATATTTTTTATGAAGTTAAAAAAAATTACATGAAATATTGATTTACAGTTTCGGTTAAAAACTAAAAATTAAGTCACTTTTACAAAAAGATTTACTTTTATAGACCTATCTCGACTAGGTATAAGATGAACAGCCCAACCCCCCCGACCCGCGGCCGCACAAAAAACGGAAGAAGAGATTCCAGCTGGAACCTTGACAAATAGAGGAAAATAGTGTATAGTATCCACGTACAAAATAAATATCGCTGGTGTGGCGGAACTGGCAGACGCCCAGGACTTAAAATCCTGTGAGGCTTACCCCTCGTACCGGTTCGATCCCGGTCACCAGCACCAAACAAAATCCGGAGCCAATCCGCGTTGGGAACAATTTGTTGTTTCCTATAGGAAACAGGAAGAAGTCCTACAAGGACTTCTTCCTGTTTTCAAATAAAAATAAAAAAAGAAGGGATCTTGAATGAAAAACAAAAAATGGGGAGTTTTCCTGGCCGTTTTGCTGGCCTTCAGCCTATCCGCCTGCAAGCCGTCGGAACCAGCCCCCGCAGACGGCGCCACCGGCTCTGGCAGTATCCCGGAAACGCCGGTACAAACGGCGGAAACCGAAGTGGTATTTCCAGCCTACCAGGAAGGCCGTGAAGAATATAACGCGGAAATTTACGATACCGCCCCTTTCCGCGCAGTCCTGCAGCTGCCCGAAGGCTGGGAAGTGCGGCTTCCCGATCTAAAGGATCGGAAGCAGACGCCCGATAATATGTTTACGCCTGTAGACCTCTACCGGGGCGAAACCTTCGCCGGCCGTATAGGGTTCAATCAGATTCTATGCGATGTCATGGAGGAGGTCCCGGATGAGGAGTATTATAAAGTCGCCTATGCTGTATTGCGCTTGGGCAGTGTGGAGTACTGGGATCCTTACACCCCGGTAAAAAAGACGGAAAACGGGGAAAATGCCATCGTCGTTGTAAACTACAAAGATCCGGACGAAAAATGGGCGCGCCATTCGGCGGCGGAAATTCCGGAGCTCACCACTTGGGGCGCGCTCGCGTATGATAAGCAGCTGGGGGTTTCAGTGGCCCTCCGGTTCGAACGGGGAATCTATGAAGAAGAAGCGCGGGAAATTGCCGAGAGCATCCGGCTGGAACCGCAGGAAAGCGCGAACTAGTGAAACCTCGCTCTTCTAAAAAGAAAACCAAAACGCCTGTGCTTGGCCAAGCACAGGCGTTTTTATCATTTCCCCCATCAGAGCACATAAATCTCTACTTCTTTTGCCCCGAACAGACAGCTCTCCGTATAAGAATCAAAGAACAGGTCTACCAGGCAGGTTCCGTCTATTACTGCGGTCCCGGTATCCTTCACCACCGAGTATCCATAAACAAAGGAACCGTCCGGCGTTTTAATATACAGCTGGGTCCCTTTCGGGAACTGGCTTAAATCCATCGCCACGTGACCCGGTTTCAGTTTGGTACGATAATTCCGGGAGGAGTACGCAGTTGCTTTGCCAGTCAGCTTGGTGCGGTACTGGACCGGATTCCCATCCGCATCCAGCTCCAGAGGAGCAGAAGGAGTCAGCTGGGATACCTCTGCGTTCGGATCACCTACCAAAACTTCCGCTGGTACCGGTTCGGCCAGCACTTCGGAGTAAAGGACTTCTTCCTCGATAATTTCGCCGTCCAGCAGGGTGCGGGTAGCCGTAATCTGCCGGACGCCTTCTTTACCGCTGCTTAACGTGCGGGTCCGGCCCTTTTTCAAGGTAGGGGTCGGAATTTCGGTGACGCCCGCCGGAATAGCTTCCTGGGTGTCCACCTCTTCATGGGTAATCCGGTTGATGGTAATCTCCATTCCCTCTTCCAGGGGTGTATCCAGCGCTTCACTGATCAGGTCCTCTTCCCCGAGAGTGATTTCTGCCTTTGTTAAGGCGTCTGCCACCGTTCCGTCTGCGAGGGAAACACGGCGCTGCTTGCCATCTGCATAAATCATTACTTCTGATGCCCGGTGGATGGTGAGCAGGCTTTCATTTTCATCCACTGAAGTCAGCGTTACCTCATCGTAAACCCCCAGGGGGATTTTTTCTGCGGCGAGGATGGCTTTCGGTTCCTCATACGATGTATAGACCAGCTGCTGGACGCCCTCATCCTCAATGGTCACAGCATACTTGGCAAAGGTAGCTCCTGAAAAAGTCCCCAGAAGCACTGCGCCGATCGTGAAAAATAGCCCTGTCCGCAGGAGCACCGGATGCAGCCGCCGTATGCGGCCCGATTTACTTGGTTCCATATTGAATTTGACCTCCATATAAAATAGGATTTGGCCTCTGTCCTTCTATCCTATTCCTGTCAATTCTTTTCTATGTTACAATTGTTACCGTTTTGTAAGTATTATATGCAGAAAGATATCCTTTGTCAATGCAATTCGAAGCGATGTTTTTGGTTATTTTGCCTAAACACCAAGGGAGAATCCTGTTTTTTCCGAGGGATTCCCGGAAGAATCATCCCGAAATCCCAGCTTTTATAGGCAAAGCCTTCCCTTTATTTGGATAGTTTACTAAACTTAAAGATGTCAAATTCGTGTCATATAATCCAAACTTACAAGTATTATATCATTGAAATTTAGCGATTTTATCATATACAAATTGTATTTCCAATTTTTGAACAACCGATCGTATAATAAAATGAATAAAATATGAATTGAGTTCTTCTGTAGCTCTTATTTTGAATCCAATTTCAGACAAAAAAATGGTTACAGGAGAATATGACAAAATGTCATATTCTCCTGTAACCATTTTATCCGTTCAAAATTCGGCGATAACCCCTCTCCGCCAGTCCTGTCAGCCAGTCCAGCACCCCCAGAAAAGCCCCGGCCCCGGCTGGGGAAAGCTGTTCCACCTGTTTCAGCGGGAGATCCCACCCCTTCGCCTGTTTCAGATCCCATTCATATTCCTGGTTAAAGGCGACCAGATTCACCTGCTCTTCCCCGGCTGTCATCCGGAAGAGCACGTAGTCCTCTGGCGCAATGGTCGATTCCATCCGCACCAAGGCTAACAGGCATCCCGATACCAGTAAGGACAGGAGCAGCGTTACCGCCATCCCACCCAGAAAGGCCGGGTAACCCCGGCTGTTTTGTTTTTCCTGCATCTGTTTTCCATCCTTTTCCTGATTTAATCCACATTCCTCTTATAAGGAAGACAGAACCTTCGCCAGTGATTTCCCCACTAACTCGCCGCAGTAAACCGCCTCCTCCAGCGTATTGCCATGCCCACCCATTTCCAATAAAATCGACCCGGTAGTAAGATCCTGATTGTACTTCCGGTAATCGAACAGAATCGGCCGGGCCAGCCCGGGATAGTCCTCGGCCATCTGACGCTGGAGCGCTGCGCTGAATTTCAGGTTTTCCCGATAATTCGGCATATTAAAGCTGCCGTTATCACAACCGGAAATAATCATCACCTGTGCACTGGACTTCCCATTAATCTCCGCAACCGGTGCGACCATCGTTTCCGCATCCGGCTGGATCGCATCCCGATGCACATCCAAGACTACTTTAATGCTCGGATACTGTTCCAAATAGCCTTTCACGGTTGCCGCACTGCGTTCATAGGCCCCGTTATAAGAAGGGTAATCATGCAGGGTGCGGTCGTGCAGCACCCCGATCCCAGCGGCAAGAAGCTGTTTTTCGATTTCATCTCCCACGCGGCAGGTATTCTGACTGCAATCTGTTGTACGGGAGGTGGAAGCAGGATCAAACCAATCCCGCGCCCTGCTCTGATATCCTTCGGTTGCATGAGTGTGCATAATCAATACCTCCGGCGTATCTAAATCCTGCTGAATCTCAAACGCCGGCTTTTGAGAAATCACCTGCTGGATCTCCGCCGCGCTGAGAGAGGTGCAGTTTTTCAGCGAGCCTTTCCCCACCGGGATATAAATCCCGGTCGTCCCAGCCTGGTAGCTTTTCCGCAGGATCGTCCCAGCATTCGCCGGTTTTTCCTCCGGCGGATCTGGGGGAGGGGCTGTTTCCCCCTCCTCCGGTTCCTTTGGGGAGGGTTCTTTCAGCGGAAGCTCCTCGTATGGATCCTCAGGCAGGCTGTTCCAGTCCCCTGCGTCATGCTGAGCAAGGAACTCTATACTGCTTTGGTTGACGGTCTGGGAACGGGCTTCTTCCTCCGGCAACTGCGTTTGAAAGCTGAGCCCTGCCGACCAGAGTGCCGCCCGTTCCAAAGCCGGCTGGAGATAGGGCAGCGTCCCCTTGGCCGTACCATACACCAACGGCAGGATCAACAGCCCTGCCGCCACTGGCTTCCAATCCATATTGATTTTTTTCCGTTTTGCTTTTGCCATATTCCCGTGCTCCTCCCTGCGATAGGTCGTCCGCATACTGCATGACGTATCACTACTTCCCATTCCTATGCAGAAAAAAGCCGGAATATGTGCGGTCAGCCGCCGACCAACGCCTGTAAGTCCGTCAGGCTCAAATCCGGCTGGAGGGCCCGGTTCAGCCCGAATGCCGTCAGCTTTGCGGCGTGTTCAACCGCCAGGTCAATTTCACGCGGGGTCACCATCATCCCCCGTCCCGCCTCGGATATTTTTTCTTCAGCCGCCTCATTCTGAAGCAGATCACAGGCAACAGTCGTCATATCCACCACCATCGGCACGCCCACCGAAATCACCGGAACCCCCAGTGTGTGTTCGCTGAGCTCACGCCGGGTATTCTGCACTCCCGACCCGGGTGAAATCCCAGCCGTGCTGATCTGGAGGGTCCGGGCCAGCCGGTCCACACTCTTGGCGGCCAGCGCATCGATTACCACCACGGCAGAGGGGCGGAGCATTCCGGCCAGCGCGGCGGTAATTTCAGCGGTTTCGATCCCGGTCTGTCCCAGCACACCCGGAGCCAGCAGGGATACCGGACGCAGCTTCCCCAGCCCGATTTCTTCGGCCAGCTCCGCACGGATATGCCGGGTGGCCAGCAGCAACCGGACCGCTTTCGGCCCCAGAGCGTCCGGGGTGATTTCCTGATTTCCCAGCCCGATCACCAATACCGGCTGATCCTTCGGGGGCAGCAGCCTGGACAGGACGCGCGCGGCGGCCTCGACCTCCGCGGCAAAATCCGGGGGGACCGACTTAAAATCCGCCGTTTCCATGGTATAATAAGAGCCGACCGGCTTTCTCAAAATCCGGGCTGCTTCCTCTGTTTCCACCTGCACCCGCGTGACCTCGACCCCATTTTCTTGAAATTTTTCCTGCCGGACGCCTTGAGGCAAAAGCTCGCCTGCTGCTTCCAGCATTTCCAGAGCTAAATCGGTACGTATGGCCATCATCTTTCTCCTTTCCTGCTATCCAGCCGAAATCGCTCCAAAATCTCATAAAGCTTGAAAAAAATACTTGCATTTTCGAGCGGATCGTGCTATCATAATTATTATTGTATAGTTCAAACGTGTGTCTCGTTATGCCCGGTTTTCCAGACCCCGTCATTAGGGCAAGGACTATCATCATTACACCAAAGCTAGTGTTCTCCAAAACGCAAGCTTTATGTGAAGGAGGTGCAAGGCGAATGCCGAATATTAAATCTGCTAAAAAGAGAGTCAAAGTAAACGCTACCAAGGCTGCTGCCAATAAAGCGGTGATCACCAACCTGAGAACGGCTATCAAGAAAGCGAACGCTGCAATCGAGTCCGACGCTGCCAACAAGCAGGACGCGGTAAAATGTGCAATTACCAAAATTGATAAAGCTTGTGCAAAAGGGCTGCTTCATAAAAATACTGCTGCCAGAAAAAAATCTCAGATTGCGCTCAAGCTGAATCGGGCTTAGTCTTGTCTTTATAAGAAAATGGAGAACGGTATTCTTACCGTTCTCTTTTTTATTTTTCAGAATAAAATCCATAGAAAAAGGAGGGCCGAAGCCCCCCTTTTCTTCATTTTCGTTTGTTTCCATTAAGACGCTTTGTTCTTCAGGAATTCATCCACCTGTTTCTGCGCCTCGTCCCGGATTTTATCCCAGCCGCAGGTTTTCAGCTCATTGAGGACATCTGCTACATAGCTGCTCGCGTCGGACATTGTGCCGCAGACCAATGTGGTTTTATGTTTGTTGATGACTGCCGAACAAGCGGCTACTTCATTTGTTACATTGCTCATGTCGAATACAAAGCCGAGCAGATCTGTTTGAATGGCCTGATCCATTTCTGCTTTCATATCCGTATACATGGTTGCCGGAGCCGGAGCCACCGGCTTCAGGGTGAAGAAAGTAGCCTGTGAGAATAAGCCCGGCTCCCAGTCCGAACCCAGCCGTGTGACAGTACCGTCACCATTATCCTTCCAGTTGGTTCCCTCGATGCCATAACCCAGCATATTCCGGTAGGATTCGTTCAGGTTCATGTATTCGATGAATTTCAGCGCTTCATCCGGATGCTTGGAGTTTGCAAAGATCCCCTGCATCGAACCGATTGTCGAGCTGGTCGAAGCGACGGGCTTTGTCCGCTGGCAAATCGCAACCGTATAGTCCTTGTTCAGGCCCCATACAGCGACCTCGGCACCTTTCCAGCCAGCCGCCTGATTGACTACGCAGAATTCCGGCTCTTTTTCCAGCTGTGCGCAGTCCTGATTGACATAACCGGCTTTATACCACTCAACCAAGGTTTGCAGGTCGGCGATATAGTTATCGGTGGAGTACATAAATTTTACTTCATGGGTATCGTCCCCCAGCTCTACCACCAGGCCTGCGTCCGCAAAGACATCCTCAAACCCGTTGGATACGGTACGCGGCCCTTGGTTATTATAGACATATGGGGCAGTCAGGTCATGCGGATAGGGATTGCCCTGCTGTGCGTATTCATACAGCTTTTTCATCAGCGGGGTTTTTACCGCGTTCCGCTCACCCGGAGCCATAAATTCGGCTTCCGCACCAGCCTGGTCAAAGACATACTCTTTATTGCAGTACCAATAGGAAGCAGCCGCAACGTCTTTATAGGTCGGGACTGCATAAATACGGCCGTTGACTCTTGAACCCTCCCAAACATAATCCGGTATGTAATTCCACAGATCCGGAGTCTGTTCAGACAGCTTGTCCGTAATATCCAAAAGCTGGCCGCTCTGCGCAGTGGTCGGATAATAAGCAAACCAGGAACAGGTAAACGCAATATCATCCTCCGCACCGGTAGAAAGCGCTGTTTTCAGTTTGGTATCTTCCCCGGTAGCCCAAAGGAACCGGATGGTAACCCCGATATCCTCGGCGGATTTCTTGTTCAGCGCTTCGATAACAGCGTCTGGGTTTTTGGGGGATTCACCCCAATGCCACCAGGTCAGCTCCACGGTTTCCTTTGGGCCGGAATTGCCGCTGGATGACGGCGTCCCGCCGCCGGAACTGGGCGAACCGGATGGGTTTGCTCCACAGCCAGCAAATGCCGCTGTGGTCATCGCGATCGCTGCGAGAAGTGATAACACCTTCATTTTCCTTTTCATTTTCTCAAATCTCCCTCTTGATAAAATGGTTTTTCCATTCACGCGTGTAAATGGATCCGCATAAACAGATTCCTTTTGTTAGGAAAGTTTTCTTTCTGTCTATAGGCATATTATACTCCAAGGTTAAACAAATTACAAGACCTTTTGCACAAAATATCTAATTCTTTTGTTTTTGGTTGAATTTGTTTTTCCTGTAAAGAATTTTATCCTTTTTGTCCCTGAAATAAAGACGTTTTGGCCGCACTATCCAAAGAGAACGAAAGACACGGTTTATTTACATTTCCAGGGTAAATTTGAAAGAAAAATGTGTTATACTAAACTGTTGAAAATACTGTCTTCCTGCCAAAGCGGAAGCCTGTTCAAACAGTCCAAAGGAGTCAGCACAAACCTGCGGCGAATACCACCGCAAAAGTAGCACTCAGGCGCCCTGCATATCCGTTTTGCAAAGATGTTGATCCTGTTTCCCAATCGTCCCTGTGTTCCTGCTGAAAGGAGGATGCTGATGCGCCGCCAGGAGCCCCCCCTTCCCCAAGACAGCGTAACCTATGTTGCCGGACTAGGCTTTCTTTCCGTCTGCAGCACCCGGGTCACCTTATCTGCAATCCGGCGAAACGCCAACCTGATCTGCCTGTTTCTGACCCTTTACCTGCTCAGCAAAAACCTGCTGAGCTTGCCTCTCACCTACCTGGTATCCTATCTGGGGCTGCCCGTCCAGATCAATCCCTACACCGGGATGATTTACACCACCATTTTTATCAAAGAGCTGATTGGCTCACTGAGCGCACTGTCCGCCTTGTTCATTACTACCCTGGCCTGCTGGCTTGCCAGCAGGCGCGCCCTGCATGGCAAACGGGTTTTTTCAAAGCCTTACGCCGGCGTAACATCGCTGGCTGTCCCGGTGATCGTGGCCTCAAGCCTTCTGGGGGCGCTGCTGAGCGGAATTTTTCATGAGCTGACCTCGTTCTTCGGGATCATCCTCTACACCAATCCCGGATACCCGGAACTACCGCTCCTCAGCTTTGGAAACTCCTTTTTCTATATCCTTCTCAGCGAGATTTTGTTCCGCGGCATCCTGCTGGCACGGCTGCGGCGGTTCGGGGACAGCTTCGCCGTCTTGGCTGTTTCGCTCATCTGTGCCTTCTTTTCCAGCGGCCCGGTGGAAGCGATCTCCGCTTTCCTACTGGGGCTGAGCGCGGGCTATTTTACTATCCGGTCAGGGGGGAGCCTTTGGCCCTCTTTGATCGGACGGCTCCTGTCGCTGGTTTTGCTATATGCTTTCCGCATCGCCGACCACTATTTAGACCCCTCCCTTGTATGGGTCATCACCCTGCTGACCGGGCTGGTGGTTGTAGGTGCCGCCCTCATCGCCTATCTTCTTTTCCTTTACCGGGATCCCCAGGCATTTCGGATGTCGCCTGCACCGGATGGGATCCCGACCAAAGTCAAATTGGGCTATTTCTGCTCCAGCTTCTTCTTTTTATTCCTGATCCTGCTGATGGTTCTGCGGGTTATTCAAATGATTCAAATTATAGGATGGTGAACCATGAAACTTCAGCACTCGGATTATATGGAGCTGGCACTGAAGGAAGCCCGACTGGCTTTGGAACTGGGGGAAATCCCAGTTGGGTGCCTGATTGTACGGGATGGCGTGATCCTCGGACGAGGTCATAATACCCGGGAAACCGAACGGACTGCTTTAGGCCATGCCGAGCTCAACGCGATCCGTCAGGCCTGTGATACCCTGCAAAGCTGGCGGCTGGAAAGCTGCGCTCTTTACGTCACGTTGGAGCCCTGCCCCATGTGTATGGGCGCCCTGATTAACGCCCGAATCTGCCAGGTTGTCTTTGGCGCTTACGACCTCAAAGCCGGATGCTGCGGCTCGCTGGCGGATTTCAGCCAGATGGGCTTTAACCATCGCCCTGAAATCCTGGGCGGAATCCGGGAACTGGAATGCAGCCAAATGCTTTCCGGCTTTTTTGAAAGGCTTCGGAAAAAAGAGCAGGAATTTGCCGAAAAAGCTTGACAATTGCACTTTTTTCTGATCCTTCTTCCCCACTATTACAGGTTGTATTTCCACAATCCGGTGGAAAACTGTGTGGAAACTGGGGAGAACTTTTCCAAAAATCCGGGCAATGCCGTTAATATCCGGCTTTGATTGTGGAAAACACGGTGGAAAGTGTGGAGAATTCTCAGTGGAATCCAAAAAATCCCATTTTTCAAAATATTACGATTTGTAGACAAATTTCCCGTCGATTTGTCGAATTCTCCGCAAACTCCCCTGTATACGGACGGGAAAATTTTCCTTGTAATTCACCGCTGGATGTTGTATCATAAAATCATTCTCTACGCAGAAAGGAAGCGTTTCCCATGAAGCCTGCCTCCCCTGTCCAACGAACCGGCAAGCTGCTTTTCCTGGCCGGTATCCTGCTTCTCCTTTTGGGCCTTGGCCTTTTTTTATTCACCGACTGGTCTTCCTCCCTTTGGCTGATCCTGATCTCTGTTTTGGTGAATGCCGCCGGTCTCACCCTAATGGGGCACAAACCGGATGACCCGGACTAAGAAAGGAGCTGCTATGCCGGATTTTTTAAAACGAACCTGGGCGGAAATCCATCTGGACCGCCTGGACCGCAACCTCGCCCAGCTTCGCAGGACTCTTCCCTCGCAGACCCGCCTGATGTCGGTCGTTAAAGCGGATGGATACGGCCACGGCGACCGAATGATTGCACGCCGGCTGGAACAGCAGGGCGTCCGCTTTTTTGCCGTTTCCAACCTGGAGGAAGCACTCTCCCTGCGTAAAGGCGGGATTACCAGCGATATTCTGGTTTTGGGATTCACTCCCACGGAATGCAGTGCCATCCTGCTGGAAAATCGGATTACTCAAACCGTGTTTTCCCTGGACTATGCCCGGGAATTGAACCGTTCCTGCCCTCCCGGTACCTTTTTGGACTGCCACCTGAAATTGGATACCGGGATGACCCGCATCGGGATCCAGGAGGACGGCCGCTTGTCCTCCCTGCTGGAACTGCGGGAAATCCTGAAGCTTCCCCGTCTGCGCTGTCTGGGCTTGTTCAGCCATTTTTCCAGTGCGGACGCATTGGATCCGGATTCCGCCGCCTATACGGCCATGCAGGAAGAACGTTACTGCCAGGTCGCCGCGGCATTGGAACAGGAAGGATTTTCTTTTTGCCGGCACATCCAGAACAGTGCCGGGATTGCTTTCCTCTCCGGGCGGGCCTATGACTATGTACGGGCTGGGATTATCCAATACGGAGTTGCTCCCAGCACAGAACCGCTTCCTTTTCCATTGGAGCCGGTTATGGAGCTTAAAACGGTGGTTTCTATGGTCAAGGAAATCCCGGCAGATACGGCAGTTTCTTATGGCCGGACGTTCTATTCCCCCCATCCGATGAAACTAGCGACCATCCCGATCGGGTATGCGGACGGTTATCCCCGGCTGTTATCCAACCGTGCAGAAATGCTGATCCATGGCAAGCCCGCCCCGGTCTGCGGCAATATCTGCATGGATCAGCTGATGCTGGACGTCACCGGTATTGAAGATATCCGCTCCGGCGACCTGGTCACGGTAGTCGGTCGGGATGGCGGCGCGGAGATTACCTTCGCCGACCTGGCCCGCCGGATCGGCACGATCAGTTACGAGCTGATGTGTCTGATTGGACGGCGGGTTCCCCGGGTTTATTTTGACCAGGACAAAATGGTCGGCATTGTGGATTACATCCAGCAGAACGGCTGACCGGGTTTCCGCACATACATAAAAGGCTGAGGGCAAAAGCCCCCAGCCTTTTTTCCGTTTATTCGATTGGCTCTGTCTTTTCCAGCCGCCAGATATTTTTGTTCCTCCGGAAGCCCAGACAAACCAGCACTCCCGCTGCCGCAAGTATCAAAAATACCAGCGCTGCTCCACTGCCCTTCCCGGAACCCAATAACTGGGTTAGGAACGCCCCGTCCGGCAGCTTAGCCATGAACGGCTCACAGACCTGGTCAACCAGCCAGCCTCCCAGCAAATACCCCACCGGGATCGTGAAAAATTGCAGGGTATTCCGCGCGGCAAAAACCCGGCCCTGCATTTCCACCGGGATGTACAGGCGCAGTAAGGCGCCCAGGTTCGCATTCACAAGAGGGATACACAGCCATCCCAGGATACTGCTGAAATACCAGATCCCGGCCTGGTGTCCCAAAGCCAGCAGCAAATTCTGCGTAGACATGGAAAACAGCAGGCTGTTGAAAATCACCCGAACCCGGCTTTTGGGTGCGGGCAAAAGCGTAACCAGCAGGCTCCCAGCCAGATTGGCCGCCCCGGTAAACACCTGCAAAATTCCCAATACGGTTTCCCCTCCGCCCGGCCGTGAAAGGACCATCGGCGCTAAAGCCGCATTAAAAATGCTGACAATCAGGTTGATAACCGCCAGGAATAGGATCATATTCAAAATCCCACGGTTTTCCAGCAGCCATTGCAGCCCTTCCCAGGCCGAACGCAGCAGGTTCTTTTTTTCCTCAGGCGGTTTGCTCTCGGGAAAGCGGATCAGGAAAATCACGCTTCCCACTGCTGCCGCACAGGTCAGCAGATCAAAGGCGATCACTGCCTCCAGCCCCAGCAGGGTGAGCATCGCCGTCGCCAAAGCGGGGGACAATAACGTCACCAACGAGCTGGAGAGGGATCGCAGCCCGCCGACGCGCTGAACCTGTTCTTTCGGAGTCAGCAGAGTCACTGCCAATTCCGTAGCGGGCTGCTGAAGGGTATTCATCAAGCCGTTCAGGATATTGATCCCATAGAGATGCCAGATTTGAAGCTGTCCTGTTTTCAGCAGGATCAGCAGCGCCACGGTGCTCAGCGCGGCGAACAGGTCGCACAGCACCAAAATTTTTCGTTTATCCCACCGATCCGCCAAGCTGCCGGCAAAAATGCTCAGCAGCACATACGGCGCATAGGAAAAAATGCTCAGCCCTGCCGTAGTCAGAGCGGATCCCTGCTGTTGGTAGGACCAGATCACCAGCGCAAAACTGGTCATCGAGCTGCCAAGAGCCGAAAAGGCCTGGGTACCCCACAGGATAAAGAAATTCTTTAACCCTTTAAAATTCAATGTTTTATTTTTCATTACAGACTTTACCTCTTTTTACTTTTTATTTGTAAAAATGCAAAGCCCGTCCGAGCCTAATTCATTTTTTCAGCTTCATGCAATCCAGCCCGGATTACGCTTTGCATGAAGCACAGCCAATAGCAAGTTTCATTCATTTCACCTCTTTTTCTGTTCATCTATCTAAAAAACTAGGATTCCCAGTTTTTTTCAGCCGTAACATTTACCGTTTTATTTCTTTGCCGGTTTCTCAAATTGAACCGCGCTCCAAGGGATGTCAAAGAAATTGTTGTTATACATTGGGTTGTTCATACCCTCTGTATAATAATCATGCGGATTCAATTTTGCGTCCCCCTTACAGGTCTGGTAAGTAATCACCTTGTCCAGCCAAGCCCCGCCGATCGCCTGGATCGGCACCATCTCCTGAGCCATCTCCTGCGCCGCCTGAAGATCCTTCTCCGGCACACCGCTGATGCTGATATCCGGCCGGCCGAATTTCCGCATCCCGCGGGTATGCAGCCAGATCCCGTCCTCCTGTTTGCCCATCATCGGGGAAATGTGGGTAAACGGATTCGTGACCTTTTCAAAGACATCCTTATGCCACTCTTCCGGGGTATACCAGCGGCAGAGGTGCATATCCAGAACGGCAATCGCCCCCATATCGCAGAGAGCCTCCACAATCCCAACGCTGCTGACCAGGTAAGACAGGCTGCTGTCATCCTCTACCTCGCCCTTAATCTGCATCGCTTTGCCATTCTCACGTACTTTTTCAGCCAGCTCAGGGTCTTTATTCTCGAGTGCCTCGCCAAACGCGCCGCTCACATAGCCCTTGAAGTCCCCATGGATCATATCCTTGGTGATCCCCAGCAGTTTGACCCCTTCCGGGATCCCGGTGACATGATGCTGCTCGGGATAAACATCCACATTATCCGTGCAAAGCCCAAACGCAACATAATAAACAAATGAATTGTATCCTTTTTTTTCGTAAACTGGTCTTTCCAAACCCAAGACAAACAGCTCCTTTATCCGTTTTCGAGCGAATCTTCCCCAGCCGGAAACCTGTTCAAACAGCCTGTAAATCCCGCTGGTTCTTCGAATGATTATACTCTGGATTTATTATACACTATTTCCCCAGAAAAATAAATGATATTTTGTAAAAAAGAAAAGAGCCCCGAAGGGCCCTTTTCAGCCAAACACAGGATTATTTGCCAAGGAACGCATCCACTTGAGCCTGTGCTTCTTCAATGATTTTACGGTAGCCAACTGCTTCCAGCTCTTTCATTATCTCTGCTACAGAAGCGTCTACATCCGCAAACGAACCGGTCATGAAACTGCTCATGTATTTTTCAAAGACGGTGGTACAAGCCGCAACTTCGGTTTGGATACTATCCTGATTCAGGGTAAAGCCCAGCAAGTCAGAAAGCTCTGCCTTTTCCATCTCTGCTTTCATGGTAGTGTACATATCCGCCGCTGCCGGCGCAACCGGTTTCAGCAGGAAGAAGGTTGCCTGCGCGAACGCATACGGCTCATAGTCCGAATTCAGCTTGGTGACGGTGCCGTCGCCGTTGTCCTTCCAGTTTTCCCCTTCTACGCCGTAGGCCAGCATATTCCGGTACTCTGCATTCGTATTGATGTACTGCAAATATTGCAGCGATTCATCCGGATGCTTGGAGTTTGCGAAGATCCCGTTCATCGAGCCGGTGACAAAAGAAGTGGTTGCATACGGGCCGCATCTTCTGTTAATCGCCACTTTATAGTTCTTGCCCGCTTCGAGGTTCGCCTCGCCGCCTTCCCAAACCTTGCTGCTGCCGACAACCATAAACTCCGGTTCACGGTCGATCTGCATACAGTCGGAATTGATATAACCGGCTTTATACCACTCGGCAAGGGTTTTCAGGTCCTCGATATAATCTGCATCGTCAAAGTAGCTGACAACCTTATTACTGCTGTCGCCCTGTTTGATGCCGATATGGTGGGAGTCCAGAACCGCGTTGAACCACATATCCGCGCCAATGATACCGCCCTTATTCATATAATAAGGAGCCGTCAGGTCGTTTGGATATTTGCCGCCTAGGTTGGTATCAGCGTAGTTTTTCAGCTTCTCGAGCAGTGGGGTAACTGTGGAGAATTTCATCCCGGTTGCCTTGAATTCTGCCTCGGCGCCTGCCGTATCAAAAACAAAATCCTTGTTGCAGGTCCAGAACTGGGAAGCCGCAACGTCTTTATAAGTTGGAACTGCGTAAATCCGGCCGTTGATTTCCGAACCTTTCCAAACGTAATCCGGGATATAATTCCAAAGCTCCGGAGTATCATTTTGCACCTTGTCCGTAATATCATACAGCTGGCCTTGCTGTGCAGCCGTCGCATAGTTTACATACCACGCGCAGGTGAACAGGATATCGTCTGTTGCACCGGTCTGCATGGCAACTTTCTGCTGTGTGCCGTCGCCGGCATAGTTGAAAGTGATGGTAATACCAATGTCTTTCGCCGATTTCTCATTCAGCGCCGCAATGGTTTTGTCCGGGTTTTTGGGCTGTTCGCCGTAATGCCACCAAACCAAATTCACAACATCACCGTTGCCGTCGGACCCTTGATTGTCGGTCTGCACTTTGCTGGAGTCCGATCCGCCGCCATTGCTCGGCGTGCTAGCTCCGCCGCCGTTATCGCCGCAGGCAGCAAAAACCGAGACGCTCATCGCAAGCGCCAATAAGAGAGAGAGTATTTTTGCTTTACCTTTCATCATGATTCCTCCAAAAATTTTATTTCACCCACAAGGCCACAACGATGAACCCCATGGATAAAGCCAAGAACAGTTCCAATCTTTGCTATTTAGGGATATCCCTAAATAAAAGGAACCCCTAAGGGTTCCTTTTATTTATAAGAGAAAAATTATTTGCCGAGGAACGCGTCAACCTGAGCCTGTGCAGTCTCAATGATCTTCCGGTAACCGGTAGCTTCGAGCTCTTTCATCATCTCAGCGATGGTAGCGTCAACATCCGCGTAGGTACCGCACTGCAGACCGTTGCAGTATTTCTCGAATACAGTAGAGGTTGCAGCAACTTCGGTCTGGATATCTTCCTGGTTCAGCAGGAAGCCCAGCAGTTCGGAGAGCTCAGCTTTGTCCATCTCAGCCTGCATTGCAGTGTACATATCTGCCGGAGCCGGGGAAACCGGTTTCAGCAGGAAGAAGGTTGCCTGCGCGAATGCGCCAGGACCGTAGTCGTCGTTCAGCTTGCTGATGGTGCCGTCGCCGTTGTCTTTCCAGTTTACACCCTCAGCGCCATAAGCCAGCATATTGCGATATTCCGCATTGGTGTTCATGTATTCAATGAACTTCAGGGATTCTTTTACATGCTTAGAGTTTGCAAGGATACCCTGCATCGAACCGATAATGGTAGAAGTGTTTGCGTACGGACCGCATCTTCTGTTGATCGCAACTTTGTAGTCCTTGTTAACGCCCCAGTTGGAGTCCTCAACGCCTTCCCAGCCTTGGCCGGTACCAACAACGAGCCACTCCGGCTCTTTATCAAGCTGGCCGCAGTCCTGGTTTACCAGACCTTCTTTGTACCATTCAGCCAAAGTCTTGAGGTCTGCTACGTAGTCTGCATCCTCAAAGTAGCTGACAACTTTGTAAGTGCTGTCATCGTTACGAACGCCGATTCTGTGCGTATCCAGGATCGGGTTGAACCATACGCCGTGGCCGTTCAGACCTGCTTTGTTGTAGTTGAACGGAGCGGTCATGTCGTGCGGATAAGTACCGCCGTTTGCGTCTGCATAAGCTTTTACTTTCTGCAGCAGAGGAGTAACGGTAGCAACCTTCATGCCGGTTGCTTTGAACTCAGCTTCAGCGCCAGCAGCGTCGATAACGAAGTCTTTGTTACAGCTCCAGAACTGGGAAGCGGCAGAGTCTTTGTAGGTCGGAACTGCATAAATGCGGCCGTTGACCTCAGCACCCTTCCACATATATTCCGGCAGGAACTTCCACAGATCCGGGGTTTCGGTCGGCAGCATATCGGTGATATCATACAGCTGGCCCTGCTGAGCAACGGTCGGATAGTGCGCCCACCAAGAGCAGGTGAACACGATATCGTCAGACGCGCCGGTAGACATCGCTGTTTTCTGTTTGGTATCGTCAGTACCGGAATAAAGGAATTTGATCTTAACCCCGATATCCTTTGCCGATTTCTCATTCAGAGCCGCGATAGCTGCATCCGGGTTTTTCGAAGCTTCGCCCCAGTGCCACCAAGTCAGTTCTACAACTTCGCCATTGTTGTTTTTGTTATCTCCGCTGTTGCTTACAGTGCTACCGCCAGTGCTGGACGGGTTGCTGCTGTCGTTATTGCTGTCGCCGCAAGCAGCAAAAACAGACGCTGTCATTGCGAGAGCCAACAGAAGAGATAAAACTTTTGCTTTACCTTTCATAACAAAAATCCTCCTAAAATGTCTATTTTATTCATGACAGGCGGAATTGCCCGCCATGATAAAATACCGAAAATTAACCTTTTACCGCACCGATCGTCAAACCGGATACGAAGTAACGCTGGAAGAACGGATACGAGCAGGCGATCGGGAGCACCGCGATAACAACGAGCGCCATCTTTACGCCGTCCTGCGGGAGCTTCGCCGAGATTTCTACCGCAGACATACCCATGTAAGCTGCGTTCTTCGTGACAAAGTCGATATTCCGCTCAATGGAAATCAGCACATACTGCAGCGGATACAGATCCTGATTGTTGAGGTACATCAGCGCCTGCCACCAGTCGTTCCAGTACGCGAAAGAAAGGAAGAGACCGATGGTCGCCATTGCCGGCAAAGAGATCGGCAAAACGATCTGGAAGAAAATACGGAGCTGGCTCGCGCCGTCGATCTTCCCGGACTCGACCAGAGAATCGGGCACCGTCGTGGTAAAGAAGGTACGCATAATGATGATATTGAAAGAAGATACCGCCAAAGGCAGGATCAGGGCCAGCAGGTTATCGCGCAGGTGCAGCAGCTGAGTCATAATCAAGAAGCTGGAAACCATACCGCCGTTGAAAATCATCGGGATAAAGACGATGATCGTGTATAAGCCTTTGAATTTGAACGAGCTTCTGGACAAAACATAGCCCATCGACGCATTCAGGAAAAGGCCCAATACCGTACCAACTACGGTGATCAAAACCGAGATACCAAATGCACGGACAATCGATTCGCGGCTGTCCCACAGAGTGGAATAAGCCTGAAGCGACCATTGATCCGGGAAGAAGGTATACCCGTTGCGGGCAATCGAATCCTTATGTGTAAACGAAATGATAACAACGAAGATCAGCGGAATAACACAGCAGAGCGCGGCAAAAATGAAAACCACAGAAAACAAGATGTTCATTGGTTTGCTGACGCGGTTGAATTTCGCAAGACCTTCCAAGACCTTTTTCTCTTTAGCCATCTATTATTCCACCTCCTTAGAAGAATGCACTTTCATTATCAATCTTCGATACAACCCAGTTTGCAATACAGATGGTGATACATCCGCAGACGGACTGGAAGAGCGCTGCCGCCGAAGACATACCGATGTTGTTCATCTTGGTCAGCGCGTTGTAAATAAAGACATCCATCGTCAGGGTCGCGTTGCTCAAAGGGCCGGACGCTTTCGGTACCTGATAGAACAGACCGAAGTCCGCATTGAAAATCCGGCCGATCGCCATGATCGTCATGATAACCATAATCTGCTTCAGCAGGGGGATGGTAATTTTGGTGGTTTGCTGCCATTTGGTTGCGCCATCGATTACCGCAGCTTCATAATATGTAGAATCAATACCAGTGATCGTAGCAAGATAAACGACCATACCGTAACCGGTACCCTTCCAGATATTCATCATAACCAGGAAGAACGGCCAATAATTCAGTGCCTCCGCACCGTACCAGTTCACTTTTGTGCCGCCCATCGAAACGATGATGCTGTTTACCAGGCCTTTTTCGGAAGACAGGAACGCGAAGAGGAAGTAGCTGGCAACAACCCACGACATGAAGTGCGGGAGGAACATCGCAGTCTGGCAGACTTTTCCAAGCCGCTGACTGTACAGATTGCTGATCATAATTGCGAGCGATACAGGGATCACTACGCCCAAAATGATGAAAATAAGATTGTAACCGATCGTGTTGCGGAACATGATCCAGGTGTCGGACGATGCGAATAAGAACTCAAAGTTTTTAAATGCGGCCCATTTACTCTTAAACAAGCTGTAAAGGAAGCCTTTTCCGGGCTGGAGCCGGTACGTCTTAAACGCGATGATGACGCCGAACATTGGCAGGTACGAGAAAATTGCGAACCAGACGACCGTCGGAAGAGACAACAGAATCAACTCGAGGTCGTCAAAAGTAAACTTTTTCCCTTTTACTTTTGCCTTTGCCATATCTTCACTCCTATTCTGAAATATTACTGAAAGCAGTCTCAAAACCAGCAAAATTCTTCCCTGCCTTTGTGATATCTGTGCTCATTTTGCAGGTTTCTGAACTCGCTTTCGTATCGTATGTATATATATTACTATACACTTCACGAATTTGCAAGAGTTTTTTTACAAAAACGCTAAAAAAGAATAGGATGGGTTATTATTATTCACTAAAATCCCGTAATGACGGGATTTGTACGCTGTTAAAAGACAAAAAAGAAAAACTGTTCTTCCTGTTTTTCAGCGCTATTGCCAATAAAAATTTCCATTTTCTGGTCAAAAAGCAAACTATTCCACAGTTCTTTTTGAAGAAAAGCCAAAACTGTTCCAAGCGGAATCCGTTCCGACAAGCTCAAAAAAGACAAGCCGTGTAATATGTTTCCAATTATACCACGTGTTTCTGTTTTGTCAAGTCTTTCATGAATTTATGCTATACTTTCCAAACCTCCTGTGCTATAATATGGGCGGTTCTTTTTATAAGAAAGAGGCGCGTTTCCCGCCCTCTTCTTCCGGTATTTCAGGCCTTTCCCGGCCTTTTTATAAAAGGAGGAACGTTATGCTCAACACACCCCAAATCAACCGGATGCTCCAAAAGCTCAAACAGCTGGAGCTCACCATGGAAGCCTATGTTTTCCAAAAGCAGGATTCCCTGTCTGTCCGGAAGTATCCCACCCCGGAAGAGCTCTATGCCATCCCGGCGGACGAGCTGTTCACCGAAGCCCGTCCCGGCGACCGCTGGGGCGGGGAGCGGACCTACTGCTGGTTCCGTGCGGACTATACCGTGCCGGAGCACTTGGCAGGGCAGCCCCTTTATGCTTACCCTCATTTCGGCGGCTATGAAGCCCTGCTGTGGGTAGACGGGATCCCCTTCGGCATTTTTGCCAACAAGTTGGGAAACCACTACTGTGACCTGATCAAGCTGGAGCCCAAAGCAGGCGACAAAGTTTCCCTGGCCTTCGAAGCCTATGCCGGCACCTACGTGCCAGGTACCCAGCCTTTTGAAGAACCGGACAACCCGCCCTTCTACTACACCTTCGAAAATGTGGACATCTGCACCAAGAACCAGGACATTGCCGATTTCCTGTTTGACCTGCGGGCGCTGAACCATCTGGTAGAAGCCATGGATCCCTCCTCTTTCCGGCGGGCGGACGTCATCAACTGCCTGACCGAGGTCCATAAAACCGTCTACTACTCCCCCGAACACGCGGAAGAATCGGTATGGCGCCCCGCGCTGGCGAAAGCCCGCGAGATCATGCGCCCCTGCCTGGAGGCAAAAAACGCGGAATCCGCCCCCAAGGCCGGCATCGTCGGGCATTCGCATATGGATACGGCCTGGCTGTGGGATGTTTCCCAAACCATTAAAAAATGTGCCCGCACCTACGCCAACCAGATTTCCCTGATGGAGCAGTACCCGGAGTACCGTTTTGTCCAGTCGAGCGCTTATCATCTGGAAATGATCCGCCGCCACTACCCCGACCTGTTTGAAAAAATCCGCGAAAAAATCAAGGAGGGCCGGTACGAGCCCAACGGCGGCGTTTGGGTGGAATGCGACTGCAATCTGACTTCGGGCGAATCCATGGTGCGGCAGTTCCTGTGGGGCCAGCGCTATACCCAAAAATATTTCGACTTCACTTCGGACTGCTTCTGGCTGCCGGACACCTTCGGCTATTCCGCCGCGATCCCTCAGATCATGGAGGGCTGCGGGATCCACTACTTCCTGACCACCAAGCTCTCCTGGGGCGATACCAACACCTTCCCTTATGAAACCTTTTATTGGGAAGGCATCGACGGCACCCGGGTGCTTACCCACTTCAACTGTATCCATCACTGGCCTGAGCCGGACGTCCTCATCAACCGTACGGAGGGCCATGGCAATACCAACCCCCTCCAGCAGAAAACCGTCTACGACGAGCGCTTGATGTCCTATGGGTACGGGGACGGCGGCGGCGGACCCCAGTTTGAGATGATCGAGATGGCGCGCCGCTGCGCCGACCTGGATGGCTGCCCCAAGGCCTACCATACCTCGGTTTCCGACTTCATGCAGAAAATGGAAAAGAACGTCGTCAATCCCAACACCTTTGCCGGCGAGCTTTATCTCGAACTGCACCGCGGCACCCTGACCAACCAGCATATGATCAAGCACAACAACCGCAAAGCCGAAATCGCGCTGCACAATGCCGAGCTGCTGACCGTTGCGGAAGCCGTGAAGAAGGGCGTTCCCGCTTCGGACGAGGCGATCCGCCCCCTGCTGGAAACCCTGCTGGTCAACCAGTTCCACGACATCCTCCCGGGTACCTGCATCCAGTCCGCCCATGAGGTTTCGGTGCGGGAGACCACCGAAATCATCGAAAAAGCCCGGGAAATCGCCGCTTCCCTGACGGCAGAGGGCGACTGCTCCAAGGAAACCGTCATCAATCTGCTTCCCTTTGACGTCTGTGATGTGCTCTATCTCGATGGGGAAAAGGGCTGTATCGCGGCGGATGACGCCGTCTGCCAGCAGTTTATCCGGGATCTCGACGGCCAGAATAAGCTGGCAGTCACCGGCCTGAAGCTGCCTGCCCAGTCTTCCCTGACCCTGGAGCATGACGGCCGTCCGGCCCGTGGGAACACCAACTTTACCTGGGAAGGCCGCCGGGTCATCACTCCTTATGCGGAAATCGAATTTGACGAAAAAGGCTATATTTCCTCCTATATCGACAAATCCAACGGCCGCCAGCTGGTCGGCGGGCTGCCCTTCAACACCTTCCTGATGGCGGAGGATGTCCCCAGCGCTTGGGATAACTGGGATATCGACAACGATCTGGAGCTGAAGTTCCGGGATACCGCCGAGCTGCTGAGCGAAGAGCTGATCTCCAACGGCGCGGCCCAGCTCCGAATCCGCCGCTGCTATAAGCTGTCGGATAAATCCACCCTGCGGCAGGATATGGTTTTCCATGTTCATACCCCCCGGATCGACTTTGAAACCGAAATTGACTGGCAGGATAAACGCCGCTTCCTCAAGACAGCCTTTGACACCACTATCCTGACACGGCAGGCCAAGCATGAAATCCAGTTCGGCTATGCCTGCAAACCCACGACCCGGAACAACACCATCGAACAGGCGATGTTCGAGGTCGTCAACCATAAATATACCGACATCAGCGAGCCGCGTTACGGCTGTGCGATCCTCAACGACTGCAAATACGGCATCTCAGTGGAGGGGGGGAATATGCGCCTGTCCCTCCACAAGGGCGGTATCCGTCCGGACACCCGGGGCGACGCCGGCAAGCACCGCATGACCTACAGCTTCCTGCCCCATGCGGAAGGATTCAGCGCAGAAAGCGTCATCAAACCGGCCTATATCCTCAACTATCCGCCGCTGGTTTCCGCCGGGGAATACCGGATGCCGCAGCTGCTGACGGTGGACGCGCCCAACATCATTCTGGAAACCGTCAAACCCTGCGAGGACAGCCAGAACGCCTTTATCGCCCGGCTGTATGAAGCAGAGGGCACCTATACGGCGACATCAATCCGTCCGGGCTGCCAGGCTGCCAAAGTCGAGCTGACCAATATGCTGGAAGAGGTCCAATCCGAGCTGCCGAACGAAACGTCTATCCCGCTGACCTTCCGCCCGTTCGAGATCAAGACTGTCAAGATCTCCTACTGAAGCGCTTAAAGGGAATCCCTTGGTTTTGCAGGAAAATCCTTCGGAACCGTCAAAATCAGAAAACCTGCCTGATTTTCAGGCAGGTTTTCTTTATACCCGTTTCATAAAGACGCCGGGCTCTTTGGTGAGGATTGCGGCAGTCTGTGCGCATAACGACTGCTTATCCTCTGTAATACCCTAGAAGCAGAGGCTCCTATGGCCTGCAGCCCGGTCGCCTACGCTGAGCGGGGATCCAAGGGGACTCCCTTGGCGCATTTCTTTCCCCAATTCTTTGGGCGGGGTGTGGGGCGCGGAGCCCCACAAATCAGGCCGGAGGAACGTCCCGGCCGCTCGGGGGACACTCCTTTTGAAGGCTGAGGTCTTTTTTATGGGAGATCCCCGTTTTCAGGCAAAAAAGGCTTTACTTTTTCCCGGATTCCTCTATAATGGAACAAGCGCATCCCCTATCCTGATCTTTCTGTGAGGTTCCCGCTATGACGTTCAACTACAAGCATACCAAATACGCCAGCTATCTCGGCTATATCACCCAGGCGATTATCGTCAACCTGCCCCCGCTGCTCTTCGTGGTGTTCCAGCGGGAGTTCCAGATTTCTTTCGAACAGCTTGGCCTGATGATCTCCCTCAACTTCGGCACCCAGATCCTGGTCGATTTCCTGGCGGCAAAATTCGCCGGGAAACTCGGCTACCGCCGTCCCGTCATCGCCGCGCATCTCTGCTGCACCATCGGGACGATTGGGCTGGGGCTTTTCCCCTCCCTCGGGATGGGCTATGCCGGCATCCTGCTGGCCACGGTCATCAACGCCATTGGCGGCGGCCTGATCGAGGTGCTCATCAGCCCAATCATCGAGGCCCTGCCCGGAGATGAAAAGGCCTCCGCCATGAGCATCCTGCACGCCTTTTACTGCTGGGGACAGGTGGCGGTGGTGCTGCTCTCCACCCTGTATTTCAGCCTGGCCGGAATCCAAAGCTGGATGCTTCTAACCTTCCTCTGGGCGCTGATCCCGGCCTTCAATGCCTGGTTTTTTTCCCGGGTACCCCTCCGGAAGCTGGAGGGGGAGGGCGAAGCCACGCCGCCCCGGCATCTTTTCCGGGTGAAAATCTTCTGGATCTTTTTCCTGCTGATGGCCTGTTCCGGTGCGGCAGAACAGGCTATGGCGCAATGGGCTTCCCTTTTCGCCGAGCTGGGGCTGAAGATTTCCAAAAGCTGGGGCGACCTGCTCGGCCCCTGCGCGTTTGCAGCGCTGATGGGCATTGCCCGCTCGATTTACGGGATCTGGGGAAGCCGGCTGAATCTGACCAAGGCCCTGTCTTTCAGCGGGATAGCCTGCCTGGTCAGCTATCTGATCGCAGTATTCTCCCCCGTCCCGCTGGTTTCGCTGATCGGCTGCGCGGTCTGCGGGTTCTCGGTTGGTATCCTGTGGCCGGGCACCCTCAGCCTGTCCGCAAAGCGGTACCCCCGGGGCGGGACGGCTATGTTCGCGATCCTGGCGCTGGCCGGAGATCTCGGCTGTTCCGCAGGGCCGGGACTGGTCGGGCTGGTTTCCAACGCCGTGCAGGATGGCGTTCTTCCGGTTCTGGATGGATTAAGGTCCTTAATCCCTGCCGCTGAAACCACCGAGCTGGGATTGAAGCTCGGCCTGCTGGCGGCGACCCTGTTCCCACTGGCCCTGTTGCTCCTGTTGGGATGGCTGGCCGTTTCCTTTCGGGATAAAAAAGCTCCTGTGCCATCAAACCAGCCGGAGTAAACGCATGAAAAAGCGGAGCCTATAGGCTCCGCTTTTTCATGCATCCTGTTCCAACTCTTTACCGGGATCAAACCGCTCAGGCGATGGGATCGAACCGGCAGTCAAAATCCAACTCCGGCAAACGGAGGGAGAGAAGGCTTCCTGTTTCCGGGTCAAGCTGAAGCTCGAAATGGCTTTCCTCCTGCTCCCCGGATATCAAGAGCGTTTTCCCCTCCATCCGGGCCCGGATCCCCTTTTCCCCCGCGGCCGCATCCAAGGTGCGGACAATCTGGGAAAGGGCCGCGCGCACCAGCTTGGAATCCTCATCCAGTTTTACCGAAATCCCCATCCACTGCACCTCTACCGTTTCCCCATCCAGCAGGAACTGCATCCCGGAAAGCGTTTCCGGCTTGGTTACCCGCAAAGCGGCCTTGCCCGGCGCTGTGCGGTTCAGATCCCCCTCCATTGTAAAATTTTCCATCCGGATAACCGCATGGGCGTCAAAAGGCTGGGTAAGCTGAGCCGCCGCTTTCTCCGGGGAAACAGCCGCCGGTTTCCGTCCGCTCAGGAAAAACAGCACGCCAAACACTGCCAGGATCACCCCGACTGCAATCCAAAAAGTCCGGTTTTTCAAAGAAAAACACCCCCTGCTTTAGCTTATGCAGAAGGTGTCTTGTTTAGGCTTTATTTGAAAAAACAATTACCGCCCGATGGATTTCAGCACGGCCGGCAGCTCCTCGATTACATCCCGCGCCAGCATCCCGGCTAATCCCATGCGTTCGGCCAGACGGTCTGCCGCCAATCCATGCAGGTACACGCCGCAGACGGCCGCCTGCTTGGCATCCAACCCCTGTGCCGCCAATGCGGCGATCATACCGGCCAGAACATCCCCGCTTCCGCCTTTGGCCAAACCGGCGTTCCCGGTAGTATTCCGGTAAAGCTCGCCCTCCGGGGTGGCAATCAGGGTATAATGCCCCTTCAATACCACAACGCAGCGGCTTTCCTTAGCAAAAAGCCGTGCGGCGCTGACCGTATTGGCCTGGACCTGCTCCAGCGTCAGCCCCGTCAGCCGGGCCATCTCACCAGGATGAGGCGTAATCACCGGCGTTTCCCAGCATTTCCGAAGCAGCTCCACGGGGGAATTTTCCTGGCTGATACAATTCAGCGCGTCCGCATCCAGTACCAGCCGGCAGGGAGCGCCTTCCACTAATCCAGCTACCAGACGGCGGGTTTCCTCCGTTACCGAAAGCCCGCATCCAATCAGGCAAACCGTCATCTCCTCCAGCAGCCGCCGGATCCCTGGCAATACTGCGGAGGAAACCTCCCCCTTCTCCCCCTCCGGCAGGGGCAGGGAGATGGCTTCCATCAAATGAGGCGCCAGCATCCGGGCGGTCTGCGCCGGGGCTGCCAGCGTTGTTACGCCTGCACCGGTACGCAGGGCCGCCAGCGTGGACATCATGGCCGCACCCGGCATCCGCAGGCTGCCTGAAAGGTTCAGCAGCTTGCCGAAACAGCCTTTATGCGCCTCTTTAGGCCGCGGGGGAAGGTACTGCCTTACCTGTTCCGAGGTAATCGAAACCTGATTGCTGAGGGCGGCACGGATCACCTCCTCCGGGATCCCGATATCCAGCACCTCCACCTGCCCGCAGGCGACCCGGGAATCCAGGTGGGTATGGGCCGGTTTATAGGCTCCAAAGGCAAGGGTCAGATCTACCCGGATGCTGAAACGTCCGGACGCTCCGGTATCAGCATTCACCCCGCTGGGAATGTCCAGCGCTGCCTTCAAGCCCGGGGATTCGTTGAAGGCGGCAGCCACCTTTTCCAATCCGGCCGGCAGTTCCCCGCGGAACCCGGTGCCAAATACCGCATCCACCAGCACCTGCGCCGAAGCAATCCGGGAAAGCGCGTCCGGCTGTGTGTGCTCCAGAATCTCTGCGCCGGATTCCTGCGCCAAACGGAACTCCAGCTTCGCCAACGGCGTCTGAGGCAGGCCGCAGCAAAGCAATACCGTTACAGACAGCCCTTTTTCCCGAAGCCTCTGGGCCAGTACAAAGCCATCCCCCGCATTATTGCCGTTCCCTGCCAGAATCAGACAGCGCTTGCCGGCCAGCACATACCGGCTGTTCAGATATTCAAACGCCATCCTGCCGGCATTTTCCATCATCTGCCGGTAAGAAAGCCCGCCCTCATCCGCCAACTGTTCCGCACGCTTCATCTGCACTGTAGTCAGTGTCAGCATCCATCCATTCCCCCTTTTTCCGTTTCTTCCGCCAGCACAAACGCCTGGGCGTATTCCCGGGTGTGGGTCAGGCTCACCGAAAAGCACAGCCCTCTCGCCTTTTCGGCAGCCGCTCCGTTCAGTTGGAAAAACGGCGCTCCCCACTCATCCCGCAGCACTTGAACCTCCGTCAGCTTGAAGCCCCGGAACCCTGTGCCAAGCACCTTGGAAAACGCCTCCTTTGCGGCAAAATTCGCCGCCATCCGCTGATAACGGGAAGCCCCTTGGAAAAGCTCCTGTTCTAAATCACCAAAAACCCTCGTTACAAAACGAGGGTTTTTCTCTGCGCTTTGCTGAATCCGCGCCACCTCTACCAGGTCGATCCCACAGCGGGTCATCTGCCGTGTACCTTCCAGCGGGCCGCTTTCTGAACCGCTTCCAGAATTTTTTCATTCGGCGTCAAAATCAAAATGCACTGTTTCCCCTCCGCATTGCGGAACACGGCGTAATAATTCCCCGGCTCCTGAAGTGAAACAGAGGCGTTATAGACCACATCGTACTGCTTCTGACGGTATTTCTCCAGGTCAAAGGCATCAAATTCCTCAAAGCTGGAAACCCGAACGCTGAGCATCCGCTTCCGTTTCCGCTTGGCGCTGATCTTATCGATATCCAATTCCCCATCCGTGAAGATGTACTCAAATTCCAGATTCAGCCCGCTGATCAGGTACCAAGCAAAATACAGCGCGCCCACCGCGATCAGAAAAGCAAACGGTCCTAAGCCCACCCCGCCAATACTTAAAAAGCAGAGCGGCAGCATAATAAAAAACAACAGCAGCCCGACAAACAGGATCAGGCATTTCAGCAGCATAACCTGTATACTATTCTTCCGTTTTACAATTTGTTCGAAAAAAGTCGTTTGTTGCGAGAAAAAATCCGCCATTAAACTAGCCCCTTTATGTTGTGATAAAGTCCGCAGGCTTCAACAAAACCGGTCGGTTCCGTTTGAAGTATTCCGACTATAAAGGAAGTATACCACAAAGCCGCCCTGAACACAACGGATTCCGGAAAGAATCTCAAAGCTGTCTTAGAAAAAGGCGATCCGAATACGAGGCTCAGGCCGCCCCCTTCGGGGACAAGACCCCGCATCGGGCACCCTCTTTTCTTTGAGCGATCAAAGAAAAGGTGACAAAAGAAAACCGCTGGGGGAGGCCGCCCCCAGTCCCCCCGGACACTTTTACCCCAGGCTGACTGAATGCAGAATTGTTCCCGTGCAAATCTCCTATGGTTCCATCCTGAGGGGAGCATTGTCTATTTTACAGTTTGTGCTCCGCTGGACTGGCCTGTGAGCGTGACGGCTCCTAAGCTTACCTTCTGTGACGCCCCAGAAGTAAAGGCTTCTACGGCCTGCAACCCGGTCGCCTACGCTGATCGGGGGTCCAAGGGGACCCCCTTGGCGCATTTCTTTCCCCTATTTCTTTGGGCGTCCAAAGAAATGGGGCGTGGGGCGCGCAACCCCGCAAATCATTGCCGGAGGAACCTCACACCCGCTCGGGGGGACGGATCCTGTTCCCGCAGCCTAGGCTGCCTCAACCCAGGCTGCGGCGGAGCCGGTGAATCCGCCAATAATAGACCGCAATCACCGGGATGGTACAAAGCACCCAGGCAAACGGTTCCGACCAGCAAATCGCCCAGAATCCAAAAGGAGCCGAAAAGAACGCCGCCACAATCACCCGGCAGACCAGCTCAATGATCCCGGAAACCATGGGCGTCATGGAATCGCCCATCCCCTGCACCGCATTCCGATAAACAAAGAGGAGGGTCAGCACCAGGAAAAACGGCGCGACAACCCAAATATACTGCACCGCAATCGAAACGACTTCGGTTTCGGAAGCCTCGATGAAAAACTCTGTGATCTGCCTGCCCAGGAAAAACATCGCCGCCATACAGACCCCGCAAATCCCCAGCGCAACGGCCATACATTTGTGGACGCCTTCCTGGATACGGTCCAGCCGCTTCGCCCCCAAGTTCTGAGCCGTATAGGTCGCCATCGCCACCCCCAATGTCATCAGCGGGGTTTGCAGGATGCCCTCCACACGGGAAGCCGCCGTGTAAGCCGCTACGACGTCGGAGCCCAGCTTGTTGACCGCCCCTTGAAGGATCATAACACCCAGCGCCGTCACCGAGCTTTGCAGCCCGATGGAAACGCCCAGCTTCAGCAATTGGACAATCAGGCGGAAATCCAATTGAAAGTCCTGCTTCTTAAAGTGAAGCATCGGGTATTTCCGGCTCATGTACCAGAGGCTGAGCAGGAAGGACAACGCCTGTGCGATAATAGTGGCGATCGCCGTACCGGCCACGCCCCAATGGAACACCAGCACGAACAGCAGATCCAGCCCAATATTCAGCGCTGATGAAAAGATTAAGAAATACAGCGGGGAGCGGCTGTCCCCCAGCGCCCGCATGGTACCGGCGGCTAAATTATAGAAAACGCTTCCGCCGACCCCCCAGTAAATGACCGTAATATAAGCCAGCGCATCCTCCATCAGCTCCGGAGGCGTGCTCATCGCCGCCAGCATGGGTTCAATCGTGAGCAGCCCTACCGCCGTCATGACCACTGTCAGCCCCACGGAAAGCAAAATGGAATGGGCCACCACCTGTCTTACCCCATCCTTGTCACCGGCTCCAAAACGCTGGGCCGTAATGATATTGAAGCCGGTTGTAAAGCCCATCGTAAAGCCAAACAGCAGGAACATCATGCTCCCGGTAATCCCAACCGCCGCCAGGGCATTCGTGCTGATAAACTGTCCCACAATGATCGTATCCACCATCCCATAAAACTGCTGGAACAGATCCCCCAGCAGGGTCGGGGCTGCAAAGATCAAAATCAGTTTCAGCGGATTCCCCTTCGTCAGATCTTTTACCATAACCTTCCTCTTCCTTTTCAAATTTCAGTGGATTCCCACTCTGTTCCCATTATAGTAAAGATACTTTACAAAAGTCAAGGGAAAGGGAGATTTTTCTTTCAGAAAACCAGACAATTCAAAAGCGGCCGCTTCCCTTAAACGGGAAACAGCCGCCTTCCATCTTTAAAATATCTAAAATTTTTATCCGTTTTTCTTTTTGAGATCATCCGTAGCGGGATTATCAATCAACTCCCCGTTTTCCCCGAACCGGGAGCCATGACAAGGGCAGTCCCAGCTATGCTCTGCCGCATTATATTTCAGCGCGCACCCCATATGCGGACAGCGGGGCGCTGTAGGGGTCAGCAGGTTCAAGACAGCTTCCCATCCGTTAACCGCCAACTGTGGCCGGAGAATCCGTCTGGAGGGCCGGAACACCGAAGCATAGGGATTCCTCTTGCCTTGTACCAGATCTGCCAGCAGCCGCGCGGCCACCATCGAAGAAGTCATCCCCCATTTGTTGAATCCCGCTGCCACCCAAAGGCCGGGTGTATTTTTCGCATAAGGCCCGATATAAGGCACACCGTCCAGGCTGATACAGTCCTGAGTCGCCCAGCGGGCAGCGATCCGCGCCTGAGGGTAGAATTGTCCTGCAAAGGATTCCAGCCCTTTCCATCCCCCAGGCTTCCCGGTACGATGGCTCCCGCCCCCCAGCAGCAGAAAACGGTCATAATTGCGGAAAGACAAACCCGAAGCCCGCTCATCCAAATACATCCCGTTTATCTCAGGCGCACCCTCCAAAGCCAGCACATACGAACGCTGCTGATACAGCTTCAGGAAATAGCCTCCATGCTTATTCAGGATCGGGAAATGGGTTGCAATGATGATTTGATTCGCCGTGATTATCCCGCCTGTAGCAACGATCTTTCCAGGCATCAGCTCCCGCACCTTGGTATGTTCAAAGATCCGCAGACCCTGAGCAATTGCTCCCAGAAACCGTAGGGGATGGAACTGCGCCTGCTTGGGGAAGCATACCGCGCCTGCCACCGGGAAAGGCAGCGGCAGCTCTGATTCGAAAGATCCTACAAATCCCAATCGTTCCAATGCCGCCAGTTCCGTTTCTATCTTCTGCCGGTCATTCAACGAATATACGAAAGCATCCTTTTCCTGAAAATCGCAGTCTATCTCCCGGCAAAGCTCCTGATACCGAGCTAATGCCTCCTGATTGGCCTGCAAATAAAGCCGGGCCGTTTCCAGGCCAAACTGCCGGATCAGCTTATCATAAATCAGGCCGTGCTGAGAGGTAATTTTCGCCGTTGTGTTTTTGGTAATACCTCCGCCAATACAGCCGGCCTCTACCAGGACAGAATCCACCCCGGCCTGTGCTAACTGATGGGCACACAAAACCCCAGCCATACCGCCGCCAATAATCGCGACGTCAGTGCGCAGATCCCCTTCCAGCGGGGCGAACCGGGGAAGCTTTGACGACCGTGTCCAGATTGAATCCATCCTATCACCTCTATAATACTGTTTCTTGATAAAAAGATTTTAATCGTTTTATTGAGAATTCGTATAAGGTTAGGATGACCGTGAATCCAGCCGATTATGCGCTTTTACCGGCCCGGCAGGGATTTTCCGGATCATTCCCGCATAACAAAAGGTCTGGAACACAATCAGTGTCCAGACCCAGAATGACTCTATTAAACAAGCTGTTTTAAAGCGGTTTCCTGGCCCGCAGGCAATACCATCCAATATCCTCAAAATCCTGATCCTGAAAATAGGGCAGCGGTTTGATGACTACATCCTGATACCCCAGCTCCTTCAGGACAGACTGAACCAGGTCAATCGAAAAAGGCATCAGATGCTCCTCAAAAACTTCCTGGCGAAAAACCCGGCCCTCTGATTCATAGGCATTCAGGATATGGATCGTGATACTGCCGTCCGAGTGATAATCCCACAACTGTACGTAATTCACCCGCACCCCATCTGCGCGGATAAACGGGGAAGCAAACAGAAAACGATCCCGTTTTTTCATCACCACATCCCAGTTCCGGGAGTCCAGATACAGGTATCCGCCGGGCCTGACCAGACTGTCCATCTCATGCAGCGTTTTTACAAGCCCTGGATGGTCCACATGTGCCAGCGCATTTCCGGTACTCATCACACAACTGAAATCCCGGCAAAAATGCTGGGACAATTCCCTGAAATCACAGCAGGTCAAATCCACCGAGAAGCCTTGCTGCTCTGCTTTTTGCTCCGCCTTGGCCAGCATCGTCCGGCTCAAATCGGAACCGGATACCTGATATCCAAGCTCGCAGAGCTCGAAGGTCAGATCCCCTGTACCAAAGCTGCAATCTAAAATATCGGTGATTTCACAGCCGGAAAATATTTTCTGATAATGCTCCCGGTAAACCGTATTCGCCCTCTCTGAAAACCGTTCGTCGTAAATATCCGGAAAATCGTAAAGACTCGCCATAAAAACATCCCCATCCTCCATATTAGACTTTATATTCTATTTAATCGGATATTGGACTAAAAACTAAAGCATGGAACCTGTTGTCCCATGCTTTAGTAAATGCCAGACACATTGTAGACAGCGTCCAGCGCAAATCCCTGGACAAAAATAAAAGAATCCGGACGCGAATTGCGCTCGGATTCAATCTGATGGTGGCGGGGGCAGGACTTGAACCTACGACCTCCGGGTTATGAGCCCGACGAGCTACCAACTGCTCTACCCCGCGATATGCTGTTTTTTTAGTGCTTATTAAGCATACCACTTCTTTTAGAAAAAGTCAAGCCTTTTTTCAAAAAAAGTGGCAGGAAAGAAAAAACCTTTCCTGCCGCTCCGATTATTCCTCTTCAGATTCGGAATTTTTTTCCCAATCAGTGTCCGAATCAGCGGGCTCTTCCGGGGTTTCCTCCGAAGAAACCGTCTCCTCAGTCTCTGCCGCGCCGGGCGCTTCCTCATTTTCCGAAATGTAATGATAATCCTCCATGTAATCGTCTTCGTCTTCATCATAGACATTTCTGTCAGGATCGGAACATCCGCAAAGCGCTTTGGATTTTCTCTTTAAAAATGTTACCACCGCCGCAACTGCGCCAATAATAGCCGCTACTGCCGCAATGATTCCAATGACTGTCTTTTTTTTGGGGTTGATGCTCATGCTGCTGAAACTCCTTTCTGTTAATAACTTATCCTCATTATAAACGCATTCTATGGGTTTCGCAAGTATTTTTTATGACGGTTTTACAGATTATTTGTGACGGCAAGCAGCAGGGTCAGCGCCGCCAAGGGCGCCGTTTCACACCGCAGAATCCGCCTGCCCAGACTGCCGAGAGCGATCCCCGCATCCGCGCAGGCCCGCGCTTCTTCCTCACTGAAGCCGCCCTCGCTCCCGATTAAAATCGAAACGGCCTGTTCCTCCGGGCGGACTAATTCGGACACACGGCGCCCGCCTTTTTCATAAAACAGGATCCGTGCCCCTTCAGACGCCTGCATTTCATGCAGTGCCTCTTCAAATTTCAGGATTCCCGAAACCTCGGGAATCATTCCCCGGCCGGATTGTTTGGCCGCTTCTTTCACAATTTTCCGGTATCGTTCCCGCTTTTTTTCAAAATTTTTCGGGTCGGCCTTCGCCACGCAAAACCGGGTTTCCACCGGCACAACCCGGCTGACCCCCAGTTCGACCGCTTTTTGCAGGATCCATTCCATCTTATCCCCTTTGGGAAGCGCCTGATACAGGGTAATCTTTACGCTGGGTTCCGTTTCATTCGGCATTTTGGACAGAACCCGGCAAACGACCTCCTCGTCGCAAACCGAAACAGCTTCCGCCTGATAGTCAAAGCCCCGCAGGTCACAGAGCGTCAGCTTCTCCCCTATTCTCAGCCGGAGCACCCGGCTGAGATGACGGGCGTCTTCCCCCAGAATCCGGGCGGTTTCCCCCTGAACAGGGGCGCAGAAAAATCGCGGCATGATATCCTCCTGTCTTTTATCCCTGGATCTCTCCTGCTTTCTGGAGGGAGATCTTGGTCACAACCGGGCCGATAATCTCATAAATCAACGTACCGCAGAGCACGACCGCCCGGATCACCGCGCCGTATTCCGGCACTACCTCCGTTGCCAGCAGAGAAAGCCCGATCGCAACGCCGGCCTGTGGGATCAGCGACGGCCCCAGGTATTTGGCCACATTGGGCGGGGCCTTCATCCACTTCGCCCCCAGGAATGCCCCCAGCATCTTCCCGGCTGCCCGGATCACCACATAAGTAACCCCGACCAGCCCGATGCTGGGCAGGACCCCAATATCGAGCTGGGCTCCGCTCAGCACAAAAAACAGCATCAGCACCGGCGGGGTGAACTGATCCGTAATCGTCATCACCGGGCCAGCCTGCGAGCTGACATTGACAAACACCGCCCCCAGCGCCATGCAGACCAACAGCGCCGAAAGTTCCAGCAGCCCCGCCAGGGATACCGCCAAAAAGACCGTCCCGATCGTCAGGCTCAGACGGTTTCCCTGCTTTTTGAAAAAACGCAGGGGCAAGGTTAGGAGCAGCCCGATCAACCCGCCCAGCAGGAGGGACCCACCAATCTCGTAAAGCGGCTTCAATACGGTCAGCAGCATATTCCCGCTGCTCCCATTGACCAGCTGCTGTGCTACTGCCGTAGCCAAGCCGAACAGCATCAGCGCGACGGCATCATCCAGCGCAACCACCGTCAGCAGGGTTTCGCTGACCGGCCCTTTGGCCTGGTATTGACGGATTACCATAATCGTTGCCGCCGGTGCGGTCGCCGCCGCAATCGCCCCCATCATCAGTGAAAAGGCCAGATCCTGCCCAATCGCCAGCATCGCCAGCGTGACGCAGACGGTCGCGCCGAGCGCCTCCAGACAGGCGATCGTCACCGGAGTCATACCGACCCGCCGGATATAGGTCATCCGGAATTCCCCACCGACCGAAAAGGCGATAAAACCCAGCGCGACATCTGAAATAATCGACATCCCGTCTACGGTTCCCGCAGGAAGCAGCCCCAGTACGCAAGGCCCCAGCAGAAGCCCTGCCAGCAGATAACCGGTCACATTCGGCAGCTTGATCAACTTTGCCAGCCGCCCGAAGAGCATCCCGCCGAAAATCATCAGCGCAAGATACCACAGCACACTCATCTCCATTTTTCTCACCTTTCCCTTTCCGGCAGGCTAATGCCCCATGCCCTCTACAAACGAAACAGGCATCCCGAACAGAATCCCGGTGTTCGGCTGATCCAGCCCGCCCAGAACCCCGTTAATCACCGCGCGCACGGTTTCCACCTGTTCGTCTTCCAATACAAAGAAAAGGGTTTTGCTGGCTACCCGCGCAGGGTCAAACAGCATCCGAAGCCTGCCGAATACGTGCAGATCCTCCGAGTCCCCCAGCACTTTCGCCATCCCTGTGCTTTCAATGATAGTCCCGCCTTTTACCCCGGCGTCCGCCAGATCGACCAGCAGTTCTTCCAGGCATTCCACCTTATTCAATACCAGAAATACCACCTGCATGACCATTCCTCCATTCAAAAGAATATGAACTCATTATACACTGCTCTTCCTTTTTCTGCAAGAAAAAAGGCGCAGCTTCTGCCGCGCCCCGCTATTCGGATTATTCCGGCTGCTCTTCGTCAACCAGCTTGTTTTTCCGGGAAGCCTCCGACGCAAATTTCCGCACAGATGCCGCCGCCTTTGCCAGCGGCTGGAGTGTCCCCGCACCGCCGACGCATCCGCCCTCGCAGGCCATACCCTCCAGCAGATACCCGTTGCGCTTTCCGGCTTTCGCCAGTGTCAGCATCTTTTTACAGTTGGCCAGGCCCTCCGCCCGCTCAATGGAAATCTCACGTTCCGGATGTTTCGTCTTGATGCAGGAAACCACAGCCTCTGCAACACCGCCCGATACAGCATAATTCCGGCCGGTTTCGGTTGCGTCGCCGATCGGCTCTTCACAGTCTTTGGAGAAATCAATCTCCTTCGCCGCAAAAATACCCATCAGCTCTTCATAGGTAATGACATAATTTACATCGCTGCGCACCGTCCGCCGGAATGCCTCCAGCTTTTTCGCCGCACAAGGCCCAATAAAGCAGACCCTCGAATCCGGATGCTCTGCTTTGATAATCCGCGCCGTTGCCACCATCGGTGTCAACGAACAGGAAACACACCCAGCCAGCTTCTCGCCTAGAGTACGCTTGGCAAAAACAGACCAGGCCGGGCAGCAGGAAGTCGCCAGGAAGGGCAGTTCCTCCGGTACTTTTTCCAAAAACTCCTCTGCCTCCGAAACCGAAACGTCATCGGCGCCCTGTGCTACTTCATATACACCATCAAACCCGATTTCCAGCAGCGCCGCTTTCACCTTGGAAGGGGTCGCCAGAGGGCCGAACTGCCCGACAAACGCCGGTGCAATCTCGGCAAATACCTTCCCTTCGCCCTTGAGCGCCAAAATCAGCTGCATGATCTGGGACTTGTCTGCAATAGCAGCAAAGGGACAGCTAACCAGGCATTGGCCGCAGGAAACACACTTTTCATGGTCGATCCGGGCGCGGCCCAAATCGTCGCTTTCAATCGCGCCTACGCCGCAGGCTGCCGCACAGGGACGTTCCCGCTTAATAATCGCGCTGTAGGGGCAAACCGACGCACAGCGGCCGCATTTGAGGCATTTTTCCGGGTCGATGGTCGAGCGGCCATCCACCAGCGAAACCGCTTTAACCGGGCAAACGCTGGTACAGGGATGAGCCAAGCAGCCCTGGCAATTATTGGATACCTCATAATGGACGGTGTCGCAGGCATTGCAGGCAAACGGGATGACATCCACCAAAGGCAGTTCGAACACCCGCTCGGTGGTCAGTGCTTTGTTAAAATCCCGGGAGATCGGCGCGTGCTCGCTGGCGGAACGCAGGTTCAGCCCGCAAGCCAAACGGATCCGTTCCGCAACGATGGCGCGTTCCTTAAACACGCTCTCCCGATAGGAAGCGACTTCCCCCTTGATGATACGGTAGGGAAGCTCGTCTATTTGATCAAACTCGCCGCTGAAGGCCAGTTCAGCCACCTTTTTAAATACCTGCCTTCTAAGATTGGTAACAGGAGTGAAAATTCCTCTCATCCTTTATATTCATTCCTTTCTCTTTGAACCTGAATCCCCTCTGTCCTTTTTCGCCGGGAACCTAGTCCGTCTTCCGCATTGCCGAAATCACTTTCGACATCACCATCTCAGAAGTCGTTTTTTCCAATCGCTCGCCATCCACGATTACCAGTGGAGAACAGTCATGCTTATCTTTGTCGCAAATTCCTCTGCTGGCATCCACATGAACATTGCTTTTCAGCCGGAGCTGGCTTTTGAGTTTCTTTAAGCTTTCTACCGAATCTGCGATATCCAGCGCCCCGTTCATTACGCACTGGGTGCAAACGCAGACCTCTACATCTAATCTTGGCTTCATGTCGTTTCCTCCTGTTCTCCTGCCCGCGCCGGTCCGGCGAGAACTTCCGTTAAAAATTCTATCTTTCAGTATACACGAAAAAAGCGGGAACGTCAATTATCAGTTGCCTGTTTTCCAGGGCTGAAAAAGAATCCGGCTTTCCAGCACACCCGCCCTATTTCTTTGGACGCCCAAAGGAAATAGGGGAAAGAAATGCGCCAAGGGAGCCCCCTTGGATCCCCGATCTGCGTAGGCGACCGGGTCAGTAGAAGCCTCTGCTTCTAGGGTATCACAGAAGGCCGGCCCGCAAGCCATCACGCGCGTACAAGCCAGTCCAGCGAAGCACACAGCACTCCCCTTAGGATGGAACCATAAGAGGTCTACACAGGAACATTTCCGTATTTAGGCAGCCTGGGGTAAAAGTGTCCGG
>CANSRB010000003.1 GCA_947649285.1 uncultured Clostridia bacterium | reverse complement strand
CCGCCTGCCGAGGATTTTCGACGCCGAAATCCGCCCGGTTTGGGCAAAAAGACAGGATTGGCGATTTATCAAACAGGCCCTAAAGAGAGGTGCGGGTAAATACGCTTTGGTAAGGCGCAAGGCCGATGCTGGGGTTTTGTGCCTGGATCAGCATCACCGTCAGGAAGGCCAGCCCAAAAGCGATGATAGCGACGGTGTAAAACCGGCGGATCCGCGGGTTTTTCTCACAGGCAATCACCTCGGGGATCAGCAGGATAAACAGGATTGTCCCATAATGGCCGATCCGGGTGGGGGTGGGGATCCATCCGCAGAACAGGTAGAACAGCAGCATCAAGAAAGCTGCGTTGATATAGATGATATTCGACGGGTTCCGTTTCAGCAGGGGTTCGTAATAGCCGATACAAAGCAGGGTGCAGAGCCCGGACAGCAGCACGTTGAATACCGAGAAGCTGTAGACGTTATACACACTGCCTTTATAGGACTGATAGACGAAGCTGAAAACCAGGTTCATAATCTGCCGGTTAAATACCGCGCAGACCACTAACAGCAGGGCAATGATCGCGTAATAACTAAATTTGAATTTACGGGTCAGGACAAAGTAAAGCGGGATGGCAATCAGGGCGATCTTGTGGAAGGTGGCGGCGATCAGGATACAGGCCAGGAATTTCCAGAACTCCTGCCGCTTCATGTACTTTATCGCGAAGAAATAAATGGAAAGCGCGATAAAATGCCGGATGGAGTTCATCGAGTAGAAAAAATACCCCAGCGTGATGAAAAGGAATACCGACAACGGGATATTCGCGGACTGCTGGCGGATCCCCTTCGCCATAAAAAACAGGAAAATCCCGGTGGTCAGCAGGAAAAGGAATTGGTAATCCTCGGTAAAAAAGCCCACCAGCCGGTTTAGCCATTCATACCCGATTTCGACATGGGTTTTTTGGCCCAGCTGGGTGATGGATTTGAAAATCCAGGCGTAAGAGTTGTAATCCACACCGATTTTATACCGCAGGCCGCTGACCAGGAACAACGGCAGGAAGGTGCAGAACCAGAGCAGGTTCTGCTGATAAAAGACCAGTTCCCGACCGCTTTTTTGAAAGACCACCCGGCGTACCGGCGGAGAGGATACCGCCAGCAGGGCAAAGCAAACGGAAATCACCAGCATACCGGCGTAAATCAGCATGGGCGCACCTCCTATTCCCGGATGAATTTTTTCAGGGCGTTCTGCAGGTTTTCCTCATCCTGCGCGATCATGGCCAGGAAGTCATTGCAGTGCCGGATGAAGCTTTCCGGATTAAAATGCTCGACGTAATCGTTGGCAATGGCAAGGATGTCGTCGTTTTCCGCGTCTACTACAAATCCCAGCCCGTACTGCTTGATGACTTCCCCCAAATAGGTCCCTTTGGAGGAGATGATCGGCTTTTTGAAAATGCAGGCTTCATACAGACGGTTGGGCAGGGCGGTGGTGACCTCCAGCGAATCGCTGCCGTAAATCGAGTTGATCATGTCTACGCTTTTGTACAGCTCCGGTTTTTGATCGTTGGTGAACTTCCCAATAAAGCTGACGTTCGTGACCTCATGCTGGGCACAGTAGCTTTGCAGGTCGCAGTCCGGCGTGGGCTTGCCGATGTACCACAGCTGGTAGCGGAAGGTGTTTTTCAGCTTGTCGATCAGGAAGGTGTTTTCGTCGAAATACCGCACGCCGCCGATAAACCCAATATTGATAACCTGCTTTTGGGCCAGATTGGCGGTTTGGGATTCCGGTTCATAGGGAGTGATGTTGTGATTGATAATAATCTTAGGGTTCGGTTCCAGGAATTCCATAAATCCGTGGGAGGAAATCGTGGTCAAAGCAGAATTTTCGATCAGGGCGTTGACCCATTTCCGATAGAAACCCAGCCGTTCAAAGGAATAGTCCCGGATGTCGAACAGATAGCGCCCGGAGAAATGGGATTTGAGATATCCGCCCAGCGCAATGGCCGGGACGGTGGTCAGGACGATCACCCGGTCGTATTTTTTCTTTTTCAGGCAGGAAATCACATGCCGGCGGAAACGCATATAAGAAAGGAATTTATAGAATTTCCCGGGCCGGGCTTCTTCCACGAACGGAAATTCATGTTCGGAGGCCTTTTTTTGGGTGTCTTCCCGTTCCCAGCAGATAATGTCATATTCTACGCCGTTTTCTTCAAAGAAACGGACGTATTTTTCCATATAAGGCAGATAATTTCGTTCGGTGTGGCCGATAATGCACACGTTCATTCTATTGGATACCATCCTTTCATACTCAGGACCCATTTTTCTTAGCCCTGACGTTTGACCCGATGCTTCAGGCTGAGATAAAGCCGGTTCAGCTTGAATTGGAGCAGGAAAATCATTTTGGACATCAGCAGGATGAGGGTCTGGTTCCCGGTGCGGAGCACCCGGTTGACGGTTTTCGCATAGCCGAAAGCAGGATCTTCCCGGCCCAGGGCCTCCTGCACAGCGGGATGCGCCAGGATTTCCCCAATGAGCGCCCGCTTTTCCTTCCGGCGGAGGGGGCATCCCTTGGCGTGGAGCTGGGTGAAGCAGGACAGCACCCCTTTGATAAAAGCGAAGGAAATGGCTGCCTGGCTCTCGTGGTCGAACAATACCATTTTCTGATAGGCCTGGGTCAGTGCGTCGTGGCAGGCCAGAACAGACTCAAACCGGTTTTCGATATAGCGGTTGGCCAGTGTGCTCTGTCCCCGGAGGAAATAGCGGTAATAGGGAGCGTCTACCATCCGGAAGCGCTGGATTTCAGGGAATACGGCGGTGTTGAAAAGCCGGTCTTCCCCGCTTTTGTACTCCTCCGGAAAGCGGATCCCCTTTTCCCGGATCAGCCGGGCACGGTAAAGCTTATTCCAAACTACATACATCAAATGCGCCTGGATCAGCGGGGTCAGCCGGGCGCGGAACTCCTCCGCAGAGTAAGCGGCGAAGGCGTCAAAACGGAACTCCTTGCAGTGCGGTGGGTTGGACGCCGTATTTTCCATTTGATAACCGCAGCAGATGACGTCCAGATCCTCCCGCTCTGCGCGGGAAAGCAGGGTTTCCAGCATTTCCGGATGGATCAGGTCGTCTGCGTCCATAAAATAGAGATAGTCCCCGCGGGCCAGCTCGATCCCCCGGTTGCGTGCGCGGGAAGGCCCTCCGTTCGGCAGGTTGAAGATTTGGAAGCGGGGATCTGTCCGGGCATAAGCCTTGAGCACGCTCAGCGTGGAGTCGGTAGAACCGTCATTTAAAATCAGGACTTCAAAGTCTTTGAGCGTCTGCGCCTTGAGGGATTCCAGCGTGGCGGGGATCAGGCCGGCACAGTTGTAGGCCGGGATAATGACAGATAATCTCATCAGCTACACCAGCAGGAACCCAACCGGGTTCCCCTCCAGATTGCGGATCGCTTCCAGAGCTTTTTCGATTTCATCCCTGCGGGACAAGTTCCGTTTTTCCGCCATTAAAACGCCGGAAGCGGCTCGAACAGCCGCCATGGCGGCCATGCTCTCCAATACGGGGCTGGTAACCAGCAGGACCGTGGAATAATCCGCCTGAAGCTTCTCCACCAGTGCGCCCATGGTTTCGGCAGTGGGAGGGGCTTCCCCTTGAACAAGAGTCAATGCCGTGAAGAAAAAGCCCTGCTTCTGCCGGATTTCACCCAGCGTCAGCCCATCGCTGCGCAGGTCGGCAATCAGCGTTTTTTTGCCCAACATGGAATAGGCGGCAGCCAGCCCTTCCGCTGTGGGAAGCAGATCCACATCAGCGTGGGAGGAGGTCAGGACAAAAACCTGCGGTTTACTGCCCGGAAGTTTTGCCATTGCGGCCAAAGCCGTGTTTACATAAGCGTCATAGCGCATCTCAGCGGCCTCCTTTCGGTTGATCGAAGATCCCGAGCACAGGCAGGCCGAACGTTTTCAAGTCGTCGACGGATTTGATTTTCAGGCTGAAAATATTGAAAAAGAAAATCCAGAGGATTCCTAATCCAAAGCCGCCCGCCGCGCCCAGAATTCCGAATTTGGCGGTCGTGACCAGCTTATCGGTCCAGACAGCCGAATTTTGCAGGATGGTCTGTTTTTCTTTTGGTGTCATGGAAACGGTGGTAACCATGCCGGAGATTTCCTTGGCGATATAATCCGCACTGAAAATGGAATACGCCTGCGCGTTCTGCTGGCTGTGGGCCGTCACCTCCACCAGGATCAGGTTCCCCTTGATGGAGGTTTTGACAGTTTTTTTGAATTCGTCCAGTTCGGTTGTTTCGGGCTGGGGAAACAGCTCGGCTACAGCGCTTTCCAGCTCGGGCTTATCAAACCCAGCCTGCATCAGCGTGGTTTGGAAATAATTGCTTTGAAGCACCCCGTCAATCGTGGTCATAATGCTGGAGAGCGGGACATCTTTTTCCTGCCGGTTCAGATTGACCGATACGACGGAAGTGACCGTGTAGGTATCCCGCAGATCCCCGCTGAACCCATCCGCCTTGACAGCGAAGCCGAACAGGCCTCCCAAGATTCCGCATACCAGCGCGAGAATCAGCAGCAGCTTGAAGCGGCGGAGGAGTGTGAGACAAAACTCCCGAAAATCAAAAACTTGATCCATAAAAGCTTCCTTCCTTATTGGTTCAAATCAGCACTTGTGTCTTTTCAAATGTATTTATGTAGTAGGACTCTAGAGTCTGTTTTAAAACTCCGAAATACGGTCTTTTTTGCCCAGAAATGGTGCTTTCAGCGTCAAAAATCCTCGAAAGGCGGCAGCATTTCTTGCGGTTTTTTCCTTGAACTCACTCATTTCTGACCAAAAATCCAGCATTTCTCCGGTTTTAAAACAGACTCTGGGGAAAGCGGCTCCCCTTCCTTTCAGTGTGTTTATTGTACCAGTTTTCTGCCGGGTTTTCAACTGTGTGAAGGGCCTATCCGGGTAGGAAGCGTTCAAGAAAACGTTTGGCGCTTTCCCCGTCCTGCCAGCGGTTGACCCGCCGGTTCACCCGCCGACGCTCCTCCTGGAAACGGTCTTCCCCTTTGGCCAGATCGTCTAAAAAGCGAATCAGCTCCGAAACGGTACGGATTTTTTCCCCAGGCATCAAATCCAAAGCATTTTCGACAGTAAAACCGCGGTTTTGCTCGTATTGGCCGATATCGTCGATCAGAAAGGCAATAGGACGATCCAGAAGGAGATAGTCGAAGTAGATGGAGGAGTAATCCGTCAGCAGACAGTCCGCTTCCCCAACCAGGTGGTAGAGCTGGATTCCCAGCCGGTCGAGCTCCTGATTGGTCAGCATCCGGATCTGGCTGAGATGGACCAGGCGGACCCCGGTCAAGTCCTGCCCAGGATGCAGCTTGATAATCAGCCGAAGGTTCCGCTGTTCCAGTTCCCGGTTCAGCTCCTCCAGCTGGGCGGCGGTTTCAATCAGCGGGAGCCCGGTCGGCGTGGTTTCGGCATCCTGATACCGCCCGCCCTCCGGCCGGCGGAAGGTCGGCATCCAGAGCAGGACGCAGGCCTGATCCTCCGGATGGATACCCAGCTTTTCCAGCGCGCCCGTCTGTTCGAACAGGAGGTCGTTGCGGGGATAGCCCAGCTGGACCAGCTTGGAGCGGTCGGGCAGTTCGAAGCTGTCCGCCAGGAGGTCATCCACCAGATCACTGGCAGACAGCAGGTACCCGAACAATTTCTGAGGGTGTACATGCCCTTTGATGGTTTTCAGCGGGGTTCCATGCCAGAGATTCACGACGGTCTGCGCCTTCGCATTGACAAAGGGCGGGACATGGTGGGTATAGAACACGGCCCCGGAGGTTGCCATCCAATAAAAGTAGCGGAGGAATCCCTTCCGGCGCTGGAAGCTGACGAGTTTTGTCCGGGGGTCGATCCCATCGGCCTGAAAAGAAGCCGGATCCTTCACGCACCAGATCAGCCGGAATCGCTCGGCTCCGCCCTGCCGGAGCAGCTCGTCATAAACCGCGCGGGTGTTGTCGCAGTAGTCGGAATGGCTTTCAAACAGGATTTGATTTTTACGCTTGGGGAAGCAGCGGTTCAGCGCGCGGCCCCAGGATTTCAGCAGTTCACGCAGGTTCATTGCCGTGTTGTCCTTTCCATGCGGTCATTTGGCCAGGGTCTGCCCCAATTCATCCTTGATGCGGGTCGTCGAAATTTCGGGCGTCCTTCCAAAGTAGACCACCTCGCAGTAAGGCTCCAGGAAATCAAATTTCCCTTTCCAATCATCCCCCATGCAGAAGGTATCCACCCGGAATTCCTGCACATCCGAGATTTTCTGATCCCAGGAGGTTTCCGGGATGACTAAATCCACGTAGCGGATGGCCTCCAGCAGCAAGCGGCGCTGTTCGTAGGAAAAGTAGCATTCCTTCCCTTTTGTCCGGTTGAATTCGTCCGTAGACAGGGCCACGATCAGGTAGTCCCCCAGGCTTTTGGCCCGGCGGAGCAGGTTGATATGGCCATAATGCAGCATATCAAAGGTTCCGTAGGTGATGATTTTACGCATAATGTTGCAAACCTCCGTTTGGATTGGGACGGTTTCTCAGAGTCTGTTGAAGTATCAATCGGGACTCATTCACGGACTAACGTTTGAGCTGTTTCCCGAAAATTTTCTGTAAAAAGAAAAACAGCATTTCATCCTTGGTCAGCAGCAGCAATCCGAAGTAATAGCCGCCGCAGATTCCCGCTGTCAGGATCGCGGTAGGCAGAATCCCCAGGCCCAGCTTCCGGATTCCCCATGCAGCGGGGATAAACAGCAGGGAAGCAAGCAGGTATTTCATATTTTTAAGAGAAAAAAGCCGGAAATCCACCTTCATCCGGCGGCGGATAAAGCCGTACATCACGGACAGCATCAGCAGCTCGGCCAGTCCGGTGGAAACGATCGCGCTGACCGGCGTGAGCCGGCCGGAAATCAGCAGCAGGGTATCGGCAATGACATTGACCAGCCCGCCGAAGCCCAGGATTTTGACCATCGCCTTTTCCTGCCCTTTCAGGTAGAGGATCTGATTGGTGAAAATGGTGTAGACGCTGGTAACGATACAGCGGAGCGCGAACATCCGGAGCACCGGAGCGGTGGCGTCCGCCCATTTGACCGATCCATACAGATACATGGCTTCATAGCTCAGGCAGAACAAGCCGATGCAGACCGGATAAACCAGCAGGAAATAGCTCCGGGAGCTTTTGGCGAGCAGTTCGCTGTAGCCTTCTTCGTTTCCCTGAGCCAGATAATAGGAAAGCCGGGGAACGGATGCGACCAGCAGGGACTGCACCACCACCAGCACCATGTTGATGAGGTTGGAAGGCAGAGTGTATTGGGTCAGGGCGATCCCCTCCAGGTCCAGCTGTTTTAGGAAAAGCCGATCCACCTGAGTGTACAGATAGTTGATATTCGCAATAATCAGCATCAGCAGCAGGGGCTTGATATACCGACTCAGCCGCACCGCCGAAAAGGCGAAGGGGATCTGCCTTTTGATATAAATAAAGGAAGTCAGGTTGTTGACCAGCACGGTGACGGACATCAATCCGGCGTAGATCATAACATCGTCCGGATGGGTCACCGTAAGGAAAAGGAAAACGGTGCTGGCGCAGCGGATCAGCATGGTTTTTTTGGCAATGAAACCGTAGTTTTCCAGGGCTTCGTTCAGCCATTCCACCATAAAGATATTGGCCAGGATCTGGATGAGCATCAGCGCAAAAACGCCCTGCTGTTTTTCGGGTACCGCCAGCAGGGTATACAGGCCGTATCCCAGGGCGGTGAGCAGGCTGGTAATCAGCCCAAAACAGAACAGGTTGGTGAACAGTGCGGAAACAGCGGCTTTGTCGTCCTTGATCCGGCTGATTTCCCGCACGCCGAAATTATAGATCCCGAAGGTGGCGAAAATCAGGAAAAAGGTGAGCATGGTGTTGGCACTGTTATAAAGCGATACCTGTTCCACGCCAAGCAGCCAGTTGATGTACGGGCCGACCAGCACAGGGATGATGATGTTGAACACGCTGAGCGAAAACTGGTAGAGGGTGTTTTTCAGAATGGACTTACTCATCGGGGCTCCTTTTCAGTGCGGCTGTCCGCAAGTTTATCTTATTTAGTATAGCACAAACAGGGGCATTTTACAATAAAATTGGCGTTCTTTCCCTATTTTTGAAAAGTTTTAGGATTCTGTAGAAGAAGTTCGCAGCTGTGCGGAAAGCCGCCCCGGTCTGATGCCGGAGGGGCGGCTTGGCAGTTTGGGGGCTGATTCTCTTGAAAGCTTGACCCTTTTTAGCTCTGCAATCAGCCTTTTCTCATTTGCATTCAGCGGCGGTTCATGGTAAAATAAAATTTACGAATTTTATGGAAAAGAATCCTGTGCTTGGCGCGTGAACGCCGGGCTTGGGGATCTGGAGGGGGTAAACATGGGACAAGCCGGCTGGGTTATGCTTTGGAAAAAATATCGTGAACCGGTGTTATATCTGGTTTTCGGCGGGCTTACCACGCTGATCAATGTGGTGAGCTATGGGATGCTGGCGCATGGATTGGGTTGGAACGAGCTTTGGTCGACTTCACTGGCTTGGGTGATTTCCGTTCTGTTTGCCTATCTGACCAACCGCCGCTGGGTGTTCCAAAGCCGTGCCTTCGGTGCGAAAGCGGTGCTGTGGGAGGCCGCGGCGTTTTTCGGCGGAAGGCTTTTTTCCGGCGGTGTAGACCTGGGAATTATGTTTTTGTTCGTGACCCTGCTCCAGTTCCCGGATATCCCGGTTAAGCTGGCGTCGAACCTGCTGGTTATCCTGCTGAATTATATTTTATCCAAATGGTTCGTCTTTCGGAAGCAGTAGCTTTCATGGTTGAAAAGAAATCCCGTTTCGTTAAAATCGAAACGGGATTTCTTCATTGGCAACGTTTGTCTGATATAACCAACACACTTGAAAAAACGCAATTTGCGTTTTTTCAGCCAGCGGGCATAGCCCGCTGGCGGTGTGCTCCACACACCTATGTTGACTATGAGGTCCGAACCGACGCCGCTTTTGCGGCCTCTTGCGGAGGGGAACCCCCGCAGACATCAAAAGAATCATTTTGATTCTTTTGATGTGTTCTAACTATAAAAATTCAGACTGCCAGAACAAGGATCAGCGCCAGAATAACGCCGGCGAAGATGATCAGAACCGGAGAGGTCAGCACACCGGCCGCCTTTTCTCCCCGGCTCAGTTGGAATTCCGGTTCTTCCTCTTGGAGCCGGAACTGTGAACGGTTGCGGATCAGTTCGACAATAAACAGGACGGTCCCGAGGATCGCCAGCACCAGACAAACCAGGGCGATGATAAGAATTCCCGCCAGGCTAGGAAGGTTTTCCATCAGGGCTTGCAGGCTTTCTTCCGCCAGCAGTACGTCCAGATCGACGCCGCTCAGCAGCAGCCCTTGGCACGCACCGACCAGGTTCAGCGAAAAATGGAGGAAGATGGGCGGGAAAATCGAATGGGAACGCAGGTACAGGTATCCGGCAAAGAAGCCCATTGCCGCCGCGTAAAACATCTGCTGGTAATTGCCATGCGCCAATCCGAAGCAAACGGAAGAAAGGATCAGGGCAAACCAGTTCCCATACCGTTTTGCTTCGGCCAGAATGCTTCCCCGGAAGAGAAGCTCCTCCAGCAGAGGGGCGGAAACAGCTGTCAGCAGGAAGGTTAGGAACTGATCCAGCCAGTTTGAACTGGAAACCAGGGCCGCGGTGGCGTCGGTGTTCATTTCAAACTGAAAAATGGCCTGCAAAAACAGGAAGAAGAATGAAAAAACATAGTTGACCATATAGGTGCAGCCGAATCCAATCAGTACCCATTTAGCCGTGGTTTTGGCAGGAAGCTGGGACGGCGCACCGTTTTGGCGGATCGTGTGCGGGGTTCCGGTATTCCCGACGCAAAGGGCAATAGGAATAGCGATCAGCTGGGTGAGGGCGAAAGAGAGGACTTTCTGGACAACAGCCAATCCCTCTCCGCTCATGACGGGTGCCAGAAAGGTTTGCAGGATCCATCCGACAGGGAAGCTCAGCGCGATCGGCAGCAGGGTAACGATCAGCAAAACCATACCGATCCGGTTCATGGAACGGGTGAGCTCTTTGCGTGGGGAGCGTATGGGGGCGCGCGTTTCAGGCGCGGGGACTTCCGGCAATACGGCAGGAAGTTCGTATACAGTTTCAGAATCCATCGGGATTTCCTCCTTTGACTTCATCCGGCATTGGGGATGATAGAGTGAACGCAGGCAGAAAAACGCAGGATCCGTTTTTCTATCCCGCAGGCGGGCCGTCCGCTGGATACGGGGAGCACGCGGGTGCCGCCTATCAAAGCGCTGATACCAAGGAAAATGCTTGGAGCGCTTTGGCTGTAAGCTTTATTATACCATGAAGCGCAGCGGAATGGTATAATTGGCCATCAAGGCGGCAGTGAGCCTGCGCGAACGGATCGCCCCGGCCATCCTGTATAATAAGCGCTTTGCACTTATTATACCCTGATCCTGCCAAAAAGGGAAGCTTTTTTTGACAGGATCAGGCCTTACATCCTGCAAAAAGTGAGTTTCTCCTGCTCTTGTAATCCCTCTCCCCTAAAAAACTAGGAGGGAATCCGCATGATTCCCTCCTAGTTTACGCTTCTTCCGTTTGAAATTGCTCCGCGAAATGGCAGGCTACGAAATGCCCCGGCTCCAATTCACGCAGAACGGGCCGTTCCGCTTGGCATTTTTCGGAGGCGAAACGGCAGCGGGGCGCGAATTTACAGCCCTTGGGCTGATGGATCGGGCTGGGGATCTCCCCTTCCAGTTTGATGCGGTTTTGTGCCTGTCCCAGATCCGGGTCGGCGACCGGGATTGCAGAGAGCAGGGCTTGGGTATAGGGGTGCAGCGGCCGGCTGTACAGCGTCTGATTATCGGTCAGTTCCATCAGGGAGCCAAGGTACATGACGCCAATCCGGTCGGAAATATACTGCACCATGGAAAGGTCGTGAGAGATGAACAGATAAGTCAGCCCGAATTCCCGCTGCAAATAGATCAGCAGGTTGATGACCTGCGCTTGGATGGAAACATCCAATGCGCTGATAGGCTCGTCACAGACAATAAAGCGGGGCTTTACCGCCAGTGCCCGGGCAATCCCGACCCGCTGACGCTGGCCGCCTGAAAGCTCGTGAGCGTAGCGGTTGGCGTAATCCGCGCCCAGCCCGACTTTTTCCAGCAGGGAGGCAATTTTCCGCTCTGTTTCAGCCGGACTCAGCTTGAAATGGACCTTCATCCCTTCGGCGATAATCTCCGCAATGGTCATCCGGGGGTCCAGGCTGGCGTAGGGATCCTGGAAAATAATCTGGGCGTCCTTCTTAAATGAAACCAGCTCTTTGCGCTTGAGCGTCCCAAGCTCCCGCCCATCGAAGCGGATGCTTCCGGAGGTAGGCCGGTACAGCTGGATCACGGTCCGGCCGAAGGTAGTTTTCCCGCAGCCGGACTCCCCGACCAGGCCCAGGGTTTCGCCCTTGTAAATCGTCAGGCTGACGTCGTCCACCGCTTTGAGGATGGACTTCCCGCCCATTTTAAAATGTTTGGAAAGATGCTCGACTTCGAGCAGCGGTTCCCGGAGGGTTTCCTGTTCCATGGTTCAGGCACCTGCCTTTCTTCCGTCGTTCAGCGGCCCGACATCGGGGGCCATGGGGTGCTGGAGCCAGCAGGAAACGGAATGCCCTTCCCCCAGATCGATTTCTTCCGGCATCCGCTCCTGACAGACCGGCATACAATATTGACAGCGCGCCGCAAAGGGGCAGCCTTTCAGTTCCAGGATCAGGTCAGGCGGCGTGCCTTTCAGTGAATAGAGCTCGCCATGCGTCTTGCTGGACAGCTTGGGCACTGAATCCAACAGTGCCCGGGTATAAGGATGCCGGGGCTGATAGAACAGGTCGCGGGTGCTCCCGCGTTCGACGATCTGGCCGGCATACATCACCTGGATCCGGCTGGCAAAGTTGGCCACCACCCCGAGGTCATGGGTAACCAGGATGATAGCGGTATGGGTTTTTTCCCGGATTTCCATCAGTAGATCCAGGATTTGGGCCTGGATGGTGACGTCCAGCGCGGTCGTTGGCTCGTCGGCAATGATAATTTTCGGGCTGCAGGAAAGCGCGATGGCAATCACTACCCGCTGCCGCATCCCGCCCGAAAGCTGGTGAGGATAGCATTCCGCTCTTTTTTCCGGGTTGGGAATATCGACCAGCCGCAGCTTTTCCACCGCCAGCACCGCCGCTTCCTTTTTGGAGATTTTGTTGTGAATCCGGAGAGCTTCTGCGATCTGGTCGCCTACCTTCATGGTGGGATTGAGGGAGGTCATGGGATCCTGGAAAATCATGCCGACTTCCCGGCCGCGGTAGGCCTGAAGCTGCTTTTTGTTCATTTTCAGGACGTCCTGCCCGTCGTAGAGGATTTCGGAACCCTCGGCAACGGATACCAGCGGGGGCTGGTAGAGCCGGAGCAGTGCTTTCGAGGTGACGGTTTTCCCGCAGCCCGACTCCCCAACAATGGCAAGGGTTTCCCCTTTATACAGGGAGAAATTCACGCCCCGTACGGCTTGAATCTTACCGGCGTAGGTATTGAAGTTCACCCGGAGGTTCTTGACCTCCAGGATTTTTTCTTGCTGTTCCATGGGAGATCTCCTTTCCTCATACGATTTCTTGATAAAAAGGTTTTGGGCTCTCTTTGGCCTTATAAAACGATACCTTCGTTTTATGAAGAATTCGTATCAATGGCGCATCCGCGGGTCGAGTGCATCGCGCAGTCCGTCGCCCAGCAGGGTGAAGGAAAGCATGGTCAGGGCGATCATCAGGGAGGGCAGGAAGAGCTGATACGGATAAAAACGGAAATTTGCCTGCGCCGCGCTGGCCAGCGCGCCCCAGCTGGTTGCCGGGGCTTGGATGCCCAGGCCGATATAGCTCAAGAAGGTTTCCGAGAAGATATACCCTGGGATGTCAAAGGTCACGCCGACAATGATCAGCCCCAGCGTGTTGGGGATCAGATGCTTGAGGATCACCTTGAAAGGGCTGACGCCCAGGGCTTCCGCCGCCAGGACATATTCCTGCTCCCGGAGCTGGAGAATCTGTCCCCGGATCAGCCGGGCGGTCCCGCACCAGCCGGTCAGGGTCAGCGCGAGGATCATCGTGCCCAGATCTTTACTATCTGTAATAACGGATATCAATATTACAATAATGAGGTAGGGGATACTGATGAGTATTTCGACAATCCGCATCATGATATTATCCACGACCCCGCCAAAAAAGGCGGAAATACTGCCATAGAGCACCCCGATCAGGGTGCTGACCGCAGCGCTGAACAGCCCGATAATCATGGAAACCCGGCCGCCCTGCCAAACCCGGGTAAACAGGTCGCGGCCCAGCTCGTCCGTGCCGAACCAGTGCGCGGCAGAGGGCGGCAGGTTCTTGCTGGCCTTATCCATTTCTTCATAGGAATATCCGGTCAGGTGCGGCCCGATGATTGTCATCAGCAGCAGGAGGATCAGCAGCACCAAGGCTGCCATCGCAATTTTATTTGCCCGCAGCCGCCGCCAGGCGTCCTGCCAGTAGCCCACCTTCTTACGGGCGGAATGCTCGGTTCCATTGTCTTCAATCCCGATGATCCGGAACTGTTCCTGGGAAAGCTCTTCCATCTGTTTTCTGCACCTCCATTCCGTTATTCCTGTTTGGTCAGGGTAATACGGGGATCGATGACCCCGTACAGGATATCCACCACCAGCTGCACCGCCACAAACAGGATCGCGTAAAAGACAGTGGTGCCGATAATCATGGTATAATCCCGGTCATTGATCGAGTTGACATAGTAAAATCCCAGCCCGGGGATACCGAACATTTTTTCCGTGACAAAGGCCCCGGTAAAGACTGCCGCGATCTCCGGGCCGAGAATGGTGACTGCCGGGATGATCGAATTCCGCAGGACATGGCGGCGCAGGATGTTAAACTCGCTGACTCCTTTGGCCCGGGCTGTCAGGATGTAGTCCTGGTTGATAGTTTCCAGCACGCTGGATTTCATATACCGCGCATAGCCGGCAATTGAACCGAGCGCCAGGGTAATCACGGGGAGCACCATCTCTTTCCAGCTTCCCCATCCGGTGGTGGGAAACCAGCGCAGCTTTACAGTGAAGAGATACTGCACCAGCGATGCGAACACGAATACCGGTATCGTTACGCCTAAAATAGCGATGAACATAATCAGGTAATCCGGCCAGCGGTTGCGGAAATAGGCGGCGATAACCCCTAAAATAATCCCGATGCTGACGCCCCAGAACAGCGCCTGGAACCCGACTGCCGCCGAAACGCCCGCGCCCTCGACAATAGTTTCCGTAACCTTCCGGCCCGGATAGCGGATGGATTCGCCGAAGTTGAATTCGGTGACGATATTTTTCAGGAAGATGCCGAACTGCTTGGGAACCGATTCGTTCAGGCCGTATTTTTCATAGTAATTTTCACGGGTCTGGTCGGGCAGCTTTTTAGCCATATAGGAAAGCGGGTCGCCCGGGATACTGTGCATCAAAAAGAAGGTTGCCGCTGTAATACAAAACAGGGTGATGAACATATACAGGAATCGTTTCAGGATATAGCGGAACATAGGGAAGGCCTCTCCTTTCTCAAAAACGCAGTGTCCGGCGGAAATTCCCGCCGGAGCCTGCTTTTAGAATTTGCTTGGGATTGGGCGGCGGGATGCTGTGCGGACCGCCCAACGGTTTAGGGGGTTATTTCCTGCCCTGGGTATACACATATTTATATCCGCTGGTGGAGAAGGTAGCGTATTCCACGCCTTTTACATAGTCATAGGTGAACAGGTCGGAAGCGCTGAATACCAGCGGGCAGACGCAGCCGTCCTGGTTCAGGAAGATATCCTCAATCTGTTCGATCAGGGCGACCTTCTGCGTTTCATCCGGGGAGGCGGTGGCTTCGGCCAGCAAGGCGTCAACTTCCTCGCTGCCCCAGCCGATGCAATAGCCGTCCTGGCTGCTTTCCACACAGGTCAGCATACTCAGCGGATCGTTCCATTCCGCGCCGAATGCCATCTGCCCGATTTGGTAGTCCAGGTTATAGTAGTTGTCGATAAACGCGCCCCAGTCCAGCATTTCAATCTGCACCTGGACGCCCAGCTCGGTTTTATAGGTCTGCTGCATATATTCCGCCAGGGTTTTGGTGAATTGGTCCGTACCGCCCAGAGAGAGGGTGACGGTCAGCTTGGCGGGATCCGGATCCATTCCCAGTTCGGTCAGGCCCTGGACGAGCAGCTCCTTGGGACTGGCTGTGGTGGATTCCTGAAGGGTTTTGATCGGCTGCTTTGCGATGGAAGCGTATTCCGTGTCCCCGGAGGTAATCCCGTTGGGGATCATGCTGTAAGCCGGGATCCGCATCCCGTCGTAAATGACATCGTTCAGATCCTCCCGATCCACAGCCAGGGTAAAGGCTTTCCGGACGTTGGCGTTGGCGAAGAGCGGGTCGGTCTGGTTGTAATATTGATAGTAAGTATTGGCAGAAACCACCTTTTCATGGACCAGCCGGCTGTTTTGGCTGAATGCGTCGGTCCATTCCTTGGACAGGGTGGAGGCGGTGTCAATCGAGCCGTTTTCCAACGAACTGTAGACGGCATTTTCGTCCTGGATAACCTTATAGGTGATTTTCCCCAGCTTGACGCTGGCATTATCCCAGTATTGATCATTTTTTACAAAGACGATCTCGCTGTTATGAACCCAGGATTCCGCTTTAAACGGCCCATTGTAAGCCATTTTGTCAATAGCGGTACCGTATTGGTCGCCGTACTGCTCGACCAGATCCTTCCGGACGGGCAACATGACCGTATGGTAGAGCAGCCCCATAAAATAAGAGGTCGGGCCTTCCAGCTGGATTTCCAGCGTTTTTTCGTCCAGCGCTTTGACGCCCAACTCTTCGACCGGGAGCTCGCCGCTGTTGACAGCCGCCGCATTTTTGAGCGGCATGAGCAGGTAGCTGTAGGGCGCCGCGGTTGCGGGATCCAAAAGCCGGGTAATCCCGTAGGCGTAATCTTCAGCGGTGACCTGCTGGCCGTCGCTCCATTTGTTTTCCCGGATGGTGAAGGTCCAGGTTAGCCCGTCGTCGCTGTGGGTGTAGCTTTCCGCGCCGGCTTCGACCGTTTTCAGCGACCCGTCCGCCTGCTGTTCCAGACGGAGCAGCGGCTCCATAAGGTTGATCAGCATATTGACAGCGATGGTGTCCGTCGCCATGGCGGAGTCAAAGGAGGTAGGGTCGGTTACTACGTAGGTATTGATGTACTGCTCCGCGTCCGGTGCGTCGGCCGCAGAGGGATTCCCACCGTTATCGGTGCCGCATCCGGCAAGGAGCAGGGCTGCGGCCAGGACGCCGGCCAGCATTTTTTTCAGTTTCATAAACATTCACCGCTTTCATCAGGTTGGTCAGGTTGAACGGATGGGGCGGGTCTATTCCCGGACCCCGCTTTCAAGAATCGTAAATTCCTTGGTTTGGGTATCCAGCCGGGCCCGGACTCCCATGGGGATCGTGGCCAGATCCGCCGTATGCCCCAGCGGGTGCCCGAACAGCACCGGGACATTCAGCGGGGTGAGGTATTCATTGAAGATATCCTCAATGCTGGTATCGCAGTAATAGCCGGGTTCATGGATGCGGGGCTCGCAGTTCCGGCATTCCCCGATCAGGATTCCGGCGGCGTCCGCCAGCTTTCCGGCATTCATCAGGTGGGCCATATTGTGATCCATGACCCAAGGCTCCGTGTTGAGGTCCTCCAAAAAGAGTATCTTCCCCTTGACGTCGATTTCATAAGGGGTTCCCAGGGTAGAGCAGATCATGCTGATATTACCGCCCAGGATCGGCGCCTCCACGCTGCCGCTTCCAATGGCATGGATGTATTTTTTCGGATCGGCCATCGGGATGACCCCAGCCGGTTCCGGGCAGCAGAGGGCTTTTTCCAGCTGGGATTTGGTGTATTCCGTCAAATATTCTTCGGGGAAAGCGCAGGCTCCCGGCCCGTGGAAGGTGGTCAGCCCCGTTTTTTTCCAGATAGCCAGATGGAGGATGGTGATATCGCTGAACCCCAGGAAAATTTTCGGGTTTTGAGCAATAGCGTCGTAATCCAGCATCCGGAGAATCCGGGCGGAGCCATACCCGCCGTCGATGGCGAAAACAGCGTCGATATCCTCCCGGCGGAACATTTCGTTGAAATCCGCCGCCCGTTCTTCGTCCGTCCCGGCGAAGAAGCTGTATTTCTTTTTGGCATTTTTCCCAAGGACGGCCTGGTATCCCCAGCTTTCCACCGCTTCGGCCGCCCGGTCGATCCAGCTCCGGTTATATTGGGCGCTGGCCGGGGAAATCAGCCCAATGCGGTCCCCTTTCCGCAGGATTTTCGGTTTCATCTTGCCCTCCCGCGATCAGAACCGGAGGGAAAGACAGCTCAATCCGCCGTCGATCTTCCGGTATTCCGAGGTGTCCACTTCGATGGTCCGGTATCCGGCCGCCTGAATTGCGGCCAGGGTTTTGGGGTATCCGGCCGGAACCAGTACGGTATCGTTTACCCAGATGCAGTTGGCGGAATAGCTTTCATCCGCTGAGATTTCAATTTTATCGAAAGAGGCAAATTCCTCTTTTTGACAGAATTCGCCGGCAACCAGCAGATGATTGTTTTCCAGATAAGCCAGGCCGGTTTTCAGGTGAAGCACTTTCTCCAGCGGGACAATGCTGCCGGTATGGCCATGCTTTTCCAGCGCCGCAATGAACTGACGGCAGCCCTCCTCATTGGTTCGGGCAGACAGTCCGATATAAAAGTGATTGCCGACCATCATAACGTCGCCGCCCTCCATGGTGCCGGGGGCCGTGATATACTCGATCTGGTCTTCCCGATAGAACTTTTTGATGGTTTCGATCATATGGGAGGATTCCTTCCGCCGGGATTCCGCCCCGGGGTTGGAGATAATTGCACAGTTTTTAGTTACGACGGCGGTATCTTCCACAAAGCAGGAGTCCGGGAACTCTTCCATTGCGTCCAGGACCGTGACCTCTACGCCGCACTGCTTGAGTGCCTCGATATAAGCGTCGTGCTGTTTGAGCGCCTTTTCATAGTTGGGCTTGCCCAGCTCCGGTGCGGAGGTGATTCCCTCGCTCAAGCTTTTTCCGGGCCGCCGTACGATAACGTGATGAAACAGCTGCATCTTGCTAACCTCTTTCTATTCTCAAAATCTGTATAAAAACTGAATAAATATACTATACTATATTTTGGGCAAAATGTAAAGCATAAGTTTTATATAAAGGAAATTTCTTGGGTTTTTCTAAAATTCAAGAGTCGATGAAAGAAATAAATTGTGTATAAAAACACAGCAGGCCGGAATATTTCCAGCCTGCCTCCGTTTTTTGCCTGATTGGTTTATTAGTAGGCAACACCCTGTGCGATCATCGCTTCGGCGATTTTGTTGAAACCGGCGATATTTGCGCCCATGACTAGGTTCCCCTCATGGCCTACCTGTACCGAAGCAGCATAGGAATTGTTGAAGATGTTGACCATGATATCATGCAGCTTGCTGTCCACTTCCTCGCGGGTCCAAGCCAGGCGCATACTGTTCTGGCTCATCTCCAGTGCGGAAACGGCTACGCCGCCTGCGTTGGCCGCTTTGGCTGGACCGAACAGGATCTTGTTATCTACAAAAAGCTTGGTTGCTTCCAGCGTAGAGGGCATATTCGCCCCTTCTGCTACGGCTTTGACTCCGTTTGCGATCAGGGCCTTGGCGTCGTCCTCGTTCAGTTCATTCTGGGTAGCGCAGGGCAGCGCGACATCGCATTTTACACTCCAAACGCCTTTGCCCTCATGGTATTCGGCATTCGGACGGTAGTTTTTGTATTCGGTCAGCCGTGCGCGGCGGACTTCCTTGATCTCTTTGATCGCGTTCAGGTCGATGCCTTCCCCGTCGTAAATCCAGCCGGTGGAGTCTGACATGGTGACGACTTTCGCGCCCAGCTCCATCGCTTTTTCGGCTGCGTAGATAGCAACATTGCCGGCGCCCGAAATAACCACGGTCTTGCCCTGCAGGGAATCCCCTGCTTTTTGGAGCATCGCGTCGGTGAAATAAAGCAGGCCGTAGCCGGTTGCCTGCGGGCGGATCAGGCTCCCGCCATAGGTCAGCCCTTTCCCGGTTAAAACGCCGTTTTCAAAGCTGTTGCTCAAGCGTTTATACTGGCCGAACAGATAACCGATTTCCCGCGCGCCTACGCCGATATCCCCGGCGGGGACGTCTACATTCGGGCCGATATGGCGGTACAGTTCGGTCATAAAGCTCTGGCAGAACCGCATGATTTCCATGTCCGACTTGCCTTTCGGGTCGAAATCGGAGCCGCCTTTGCCGCCGCCGATCGGGAGGCCGGTCAGGGAGTTCTTGAAGCACTGCTCAAACCCTAAGAACTTAATAATGGAGGCATTGACGGAAGGATGAAGCCGCAGACCGCCTTTATAGGGCCCGATTGCCGAGTTGAACTGCACCCGGAACCCGCGGTTGACCTGAACCTGCCCGTTGTCGTCTACCCAGGATACCCGGAAGACCAGGAAGCGCTCCGGCTCCACCATGCGCTCTACAATGCCGTTTTTCTCAATAGCCGGATTGGCCAGGACAGCCGGTTCGATTGATTCCAACACTTCCTTGACCGCCTGAAGAAATTCGGATTCCCCGGCATTTCTTTGCTGTACCTTTTCATATACTTTTTCAAGATAGGGACTTTGAAAACTCATAGTGACTGCCTCCTGATCCGGCCTGCCGCCGTATTTTGCTGTATTTTCCGGAAACTCCGGAAACGAATTGCTTTTATTATACGAGGTATAGCTTGAAAATGCAAGACTTTTTTTGATGTCTGCATAAATTTTCATCGTTTGCCGATATATTCCGATCATTTTCACAAAATATGCAGGATTGAAAATTGCAAAATTCATTCACTTTAACAGGTTACATCGAATTCAGGATCCGGAGCGCACTCCATGCGGAAAACAGCGCCAGCCCCAGGTAAAAGCAGGCCCATCCAGCGCGCGCGGCAATCCGTTTCTTCTTTCGGCAACAGTAACCGACCCCGGCCGACAAAAAGGCGGCCCAAAAGGCGGCAACAGAAAGAAAAGCCAGCAGTTACATCAGGTTTCCTCCTGTGCGCCCAGCAGGAAACGCAGCATTGAGATTCGGTCTTCCCCTCGGCAGAGGTTCCAGATGCAAAGCAGCAGATCCTGTCCAAACAGCAGCCCCAGAATCGGATAAAACGCCAGCGCGAAAATAGGGTTCGCCTCCGCGGCTCCGTAAAAATCCAGGCGGAGCAGCGCTAGAGCCGCCCGTGAAGCGCCGCATCCCGGGCAGAGGATGCCGAAGTTCCGTTCAAATACACAGGGGAATCCTCCCCCATTCAGGCAGAGCAGGATGTAGCCGGCCGCCGCCAGCAAACCAGCTAAATAAATCGAGAGCCGGATCAAGGGTGCCTTCCGGCAATGAAAATTTTTTTGCTGCATATGGAGATGATTTCCTTCCTCAAGCGTTATAAATAAATATGAATATTATGAAGCCGAAAACGCCCTTCGAAATGAATTTCCAGAAAGTGGCGACGATTTCTGTAAAAAAAACTCGGTTTTTGCTTGAAAAAACCGAAAAAATACGCTATGATAAAGATTATAGCAGAAGAGTCTGCAAAAATCCAGACCGCTTTTATGCGGAAGGAGCGGGCTTCGAAGAAAGGGGCATCTCTTGTTATGAACGAATTTGACCAAAACAATGCCACACCGGATTTTTCCGCTCCTCAGCCGGATCCGGCTTCTCCCTCCAGTCAGCCAAACCCGGGCCCGGCCCCCTATTCGGCCGATGCAAACCCGGGCTATGCACAGGGGCAGCCCGGCTCTGCGCCGAATCCTTCCGGCCCGGCCCAGCAGCCCTATTACGGCGCGCCGGGTTCCGGCTATCAACAGCAGCCGCCCCAGCAGCCTTATGGCGCGCCGGGGTATCAGCAGCCCCCTCAGCAGCCGTATTATCCGCCGCAGCCGAATTACCCCGTCTATACCGAGCAGAAAAGCCGGATTGCCGCGGGCCTGCTGGGAATTTTCCTGGGCGCTTTCGGCGTGCATAATTTTTATTTGGGTTATACAGGCAAGGCCGTTGCTCAGCTGGTAATCACCCTTATAACCTGCGGAGCCGGCGCCGTAGTCACCGAGATCTGGGGCTTGATTGAAGGGATCATGATTTTGTGCGGCTCGATTTCAACCGACAGCCAGGGGATTCCATTGAAGGATTGATCCTGCTCCGTGCCGGTATTAAGAGTTCGGTCACCGTGAAGCGGAACAGCCGATTTTAACCGGTTATTTGTATTACGGGTCTATCCAGGTGCGGACGCGCCTGTTTTGACATCATTTTGAGGAAAGGGAAATCCTCTCTGCAATCGGGGAGGAAAGGGGTATTTATTATGTCCGATTTTAACCAGACGCCCGACGTCAGCCAAAACAACAACAACCCGCAGCCGAATAATTATCAGCCGCAGCCAAACTATCCGCAGCAGCCGAATTATCAGCAGAATAATAACGGCTACCAGCCGAATACGCAGCCGCCGGCCGGCTATCAGCCTATGCAGCCGCTTCAGCCGCAGCAGCCTGTTCCTCCGCCGGACAGCAAAAAAGGCCTTGCGATCACTTCGCTGGTTCTGGGGATCGTATCGGTCCTGCTTTGCTGCACCCTGTGGATCGGTGGGCTCTGCGGTATTGGCGGGCTGATCACCGGGATCATGGGACTGAAATCCACCACCGGCAAAGGAATGGCTATCGGCGGCGTGATCTGCTCCGCAGTAGGGATCCTCGCAGCGCTGGTCATTTTGATCCTGGGCATCATCGGCCTGAGCGCGATGGACGGATACGGGTATTATTATTGATTTTGCCCGCGTATAGAAAAACGGCTTCCAGATCGGAAGCCGTTTTTACTTATTTTCGATAGGGGTTTCTCTGATTGCTTACCCCTAAAATGTAATCGACGCTGGTTTTGTAAAATTGAGCCAGCTTGATTAAAACCTGGGCAGGAATATCATTTTCGCCGGTTTCATATTTGGAGTAGCCTGTTTGCGACATCCCTAAAAGGTTCGCAACCTGCGTTTGATTCAGGTCTGCGTCTTCACGCAGGTCCCGCAGCCTGTTGGACACTGCAACCACCTCAGGTTATAGTATCCCATAATCTGAAACAGAGTATTGAATTTCAACCTGAAATAGGTTAAAATAAATTTGCAAAAGCTTTATCTGTGCGGAAGTTTGTTATTCGTCAGCCCGAGCAGATAGTCCACGCTGGTTTGGTAGAATTTTGCAAGCGTGATTAAGGAGGAGCTTGGGATATCCAAAACGCCGCTTTCGTATCGTGAATAGGTGGTCTGGCTGACGTTCAATAGCTTGGCAATTTCTTGTTGAGTGAGGTCGGAGTCCTCCCGCAGATCCCGGATATGCTGATACAATAATATCACCTCGATATTATTGTATGTGAAATGAATATTGCTTATTGACTTTTATGCGAAAAGCGCATAAAATGTGATTAAGGGAAATGAGGGGGGTTATTTTTTCCGGTTTGACCGTCCTACTAAATAGTCCAGCGATACCTGATAGAAGTTCGCCAGCTTGAGGGCAAACTCTAATGGAAGGGCTCTTTCCCCGCGTTCATATTTGGAGTAGAGAGATTGGTCGCAGAAGAGAATATCGGCCACCTGTTTTTGGGTTAGATCGGAGTCTTCCCGCAAATCCCGAATCCTAAGATTCATATACATCACCAGGGCTACTATAACAAAGGACGTATCGTCCTATTGACATTTAGGACGATATGTCCTATTCTGTACATAGTGAGGTGAGATTATGCCGGATTATAAAGAAATGTATCTGACGCTTTTCCGTGCCAGTGAACAGGCCATCCAAACGTTGATTCAGGCGCAGCAGGCCTGTGAAGAAATGTACATTTCCCAGTCTGCGACGGATATAAAAGGGATATCCCTATTGGCGGAGAAAAAAAGCATGGAGGAGGAATGATCCCTCTTCCATGCTTTTTGCTGTGCAGAGATAAAAAGCATCGCGCACCTACAAAAGTGAGTGCGCGATTTGAATGCGGGACTCCGCGTCCCCTTCGGGGACAAGATCCCGCGCCCTGTCGCGGCAGAGCCGCGATCCGAATGCGAGATAGGATTCCTGTAAGCTGTATTTGAGAGGGATTCGGACGCGGGACTTTACGTCCCGCTGCGATCTCAATGCGAGGCTCATGCCGCCCCGCGCCGGCCCCCCCCTTTTCTTTGATCGCTCAAAGAAAAGGGGGGGGAAAGAAAACCGCCCAGGGTGGGATCCCCCTGGGAACCCCCACATGGTGGACAGAAGGGAAGCTTCCCTGCGGCCGGGCCGCCCCGGTCGGAGCCGGAGGAACGTCCCGGCCGCTCGGAGGCAGTTCCCCTTGAAAGCTTCATCCTTCTATCAGCGCGGGAATAAAAAGTATCGCGCACCTACAAAGTAAGTGCGCGAATTGGGTGCGGCGGCTCGCCGCTGGCGGAAGCGGTGGGATTCGAACCCACGAGCCCGTGAAGGCTACCTGATTTCGAGTCAGGCCCGTTATGACCACTTCGATACGCTTCCCTATTCAGCTTTTGCTTCCCGGCATCTTATATGCCAGTGAGATTGATTATAACAAATCAGCCGGATTTTTGCAAGGGATTCCGAAAAATTTCCCGGAGAATTTTTCACAGAGGAAGAAAAAACCTTCCGAAACATCCGGAAGGTTTTTTTGGCTGGGGTAGATGGATTCGAACCATCGGGATGGTAGATTCAGAATCTACTGCCTTACCGCTTGGCTATACCCCAATAATCAAGCCGCCAATCGACCTGACGAAGATTATTATACCATGTTTTTTGAAAAAATCAAGTAAAATTTTCATTTTTCTGAAACTTTTTCGCCCTGTTCCCACTGTACTTTCTGAAAAGGGCTTGTGCTTCGCGATTCTTTCCCGTATAATGAGGAAAAAGAAGGCTTCAGCATCAGGCTGAATACAGTGTGGACAGTGTTCTGATTGGCAATATTGGGACAGACTTATCATATCAGGATAGATAAGCTGGGAGGGATTATATGAATAAGTATCGGGTTGGCAGATTGTGGCTGCTGCTGTCTTTGCTCCTTTTCCTCGCCTCCTGCTCGATAGATACAATGCCCAGTTCCAGTATTGCAGAGGATTCTTCAGTCAAACAAGAAGACAACCGTGATTCTGTCATCACATATGTCCGCCTGGAGGATTGGTTTGTACCGGTTTCCTATTGGGCAGAGGGCTCCCAGCTGCTTTGTGGGGATGCTGGCCCCTATTCTCTGATAGCGGATACCCTGCTCCAGGATGCGCCGGATGCCGCAGGGCTAGCACAATACAGCCAAGGGGACTGGACGATCGCTTCAAATGGGGCGTGGGATTTCTTCCCTCAATCCGTACAGACGACCACTTATTCCATTGGGGAGCAGCCTGAATCCACGTGGAGCACGTTTTTCAAAGAGCGCCTAGCCGGTTTGGGTTATGACGGGCCGATTCTGATTACCGAAGCTTTAACCTTCCATCAAAAGGGGAAAGAGGTTTCGATCGTTACCGCCAGCAATATCCGGCTGGATGAGGAAACGATGGCGGATTCCAAGACTGATACCGAGCCGGAAAACGATGTCCCGCTGCTTTATACCCTATCCGCACTTTTCGTAGAGGGTGCCGCACCGGCAGAGCTATTCTGCCATTATGTAGAAATTCCCACCTCCAAGGAAAGCGGCGAACAGCTTGGATATACCTATAGCCCGCTGGGATCTGATTGGCTTCCTGTCCTTTTCGGAATACAATATGGGCCGGAGGGCAGGGAAACTCTGTTCCCGGTTTACTGTAATCATGGCGGGGAGCTCAACATCCGGAATTTCAAATATACGCCCCGCTATCTGGTCTGCGATGTCGATGGGGATGGGGAGTCGGAGTTCATCCAGTATATGGACGGGGCCAGCTCTCTGATGGCGTCCTGTGCTGTTTATGAAATTGGGGAGATATCCGAACGGGTTTTCTTTTTGGTGCTGAATTAGAATGGTTTCCTTACGCCCCGCCAGAGCCCTTTTTTCAATTCATCCAAAAGGAGACTCCTTATGAACCGGATCAACTATCAAAAGGAATTGGACCGCTGTCTTTCCGCATTGGAGGCGGAAGGCCGGGTCCCCCGGCTGTTCCTGCATTCCTGCTGTGCCCCCTGCTCCAGCTATGTGCTGGAGTATCTTTCCCAATATTTTGAAATTACCGTTTTTTTCTATAATCCCAATATTGCACCGGAGGAGGAGTATCGCCGCCGTGTGGAGGAACAGCGCCGTCTGATTGCCGCTATTCCCGCGCGGTATCCCGTTCGTCTGGAGGAAGGGCCGTATCTGCCGGAGGCGTTTTACCAGGCGGCCAAGGGCCTGGAGGACTGTCCGGAGGGAGGCGAGCGCTGCCGGAATTGTTACGAGCTTCGTTTGCGGGAGGCAGCGGCAGGGGCAAAGGCGGGCGGCTACGACTATTTTACGACCACCCTCTCCATCTCCCCGCTGAAGGATGCGGACAAGCTGAACCGGATCGGGCAGGCTTTGGAACAGGAGTATGGGGTGCGTTATCTCTGCTCGGATTTCAAGAAAAAAGGCGGCTACCAGCGGTCGGTCCAGCTTTCCAAAGAATATGGGCTCTACCGGCAGGACTACTGCGGCTGTATCTATTCCCGGATGGAGCGGGAACGGCAGAAATCCGCCGGGACAAGCTCCAGTCAATTACAATAGCAGTCCGGAAGGACTGGAAAAAGGAGGTCGGCAGAAATGGACTGCCGCGATCAAATTGCCCTGATTATCCCTTCGCTGAATCCGGATGAAAAGCTGATCCGGCTGCTGGAGGGCTTGCGGGATGAGGGTTTCCGCCGGATCCTGCTGGTCAACGACGGTTCATCCGAGGACACGCTCCCGCTGTTTGAACAGGCGGAGCAGGAGTTCGGATGCCGCCTGCTGGTTCATCCGGTGAACCTGGGGAAAGGGCGCGCGCTCAAGGATGCGTTTGCCTGGATCCGGAGGGAATGGCCGGATTGCGAGGGCGCGGTTACTGTCGATGCGGACGGCCAGCATCTTCCCAAAGATATCCGGGCCTGCGCGGAAATGCTTTGTACGCATCCAGACTGTCTGGTGCTGGGGTGCCGGGATTTTTCCGCCGAGCATATCCCGCCCCGCAGCCGGTACGGGAATCGCCTGACCCGGGTAGTTCTCCGGATGCTCTGCGGGATTTCGGTCAGCGATACCCAGACCGGGCTGAGGGGGATCCCGCTTTCCCTGATGCCGGCGCTGGAAAAGCTGCCGGGCGAACGGTTCGAATTCGAGCTGAATATGCTGCTGGAAGCACAGGAAAAGCAGATCCCGTTGGCTGAAGTGCCGATTGATACGGTGTATATTGAGGAAAACCGCACCTCCCATTTCCATCCCCTGCGGGATTCCCTGCGGATTTATGCCGTATTTGCCAAGTTCCTGCTTTCCTCTCTGCTCTCCTTCCTGGTGGATATGGGGGCGTTTTCATTGCTGGTTTTCCTACTGGAGCGTCCGCTCCCCGGGCTGTATATTCCGGCGGCAACCGGGGCTGCCCGTGTGCTCTCGGCGGGCACCAATTTCCTGCTCAACAAGCACGGCGTATTCCGGGACCGCGGCCCGAACCCGGCGGCGGTATGGAAATATCTAGCCTTGTGTGTCATTCAGGCAGGGCTGTCCGCGTTGGGAGTCAGCCTGCTCTTTGCCCTGACCCACTGGAATGAAACCCTGATCAAGCTGCTGGTGGATACCCTGCTCTTTTTAATCAGCTTCCCGATTCAGCGGGAATGGGTCTTTAAGCGGAAAAATAAATGATGAAAAACCCGGACAGGAATTTCCTGTCCGGGTTTGGGCTGTCAGGGGGAGATGAGGGTTTCTTCCTCCTGCCTTTTCCGGAAAAACGGGGCGCAGACCGCGCCGAGGGCCGCTCCGCAGAGGATCAGAGGGAAAGTATCGCATTCGCGGTCGATACGGAGCTTTGGAAGCGGCAGGATCGAGAGGGTGGAGATCAAATAGTAAGCCAGCATCAGCAGGGCGATCCCGGCCGCCGCACCAAAGACCCAGCGCAGGGCAGGGAATTCCTCCGGCTCTGCCGGCGCAGTGAAAAACAGCGTCACAGCCGCCGCGCATAACGCCATAGCCAGATACAGCAGCAGGAATTGTCCCCGTGCGGCGGAGTTCCCGATCATCTTACGCTGGATCTCAACCAGGGTGGACTGATAGGCCGCGTCCCACAGACCCAGCAGGAACGGGAACAGGAAAGCCACCAGGCTCCAGGTGTTCCACCGGAAATAGTCCGCCTTTTTAGGGCTGCGGAACAGGCTGACGATTGAAACCGCCAGCAGTACCAAACAGACCCCGGCAAAAAACTCGCTGAGTTCGCCGAACAGGATCCAGGGGCGCAGCTCCCGGATCCGCTGCGGGTCGGGCGGGGAGTGATGAAACAGGACGCCGATCCCGAGGGTCTGGGCGACGGCGGAACGGACGCCCCGGGTCTTCCCGAAGGTGAGGAAAGCGGTGACCAGGAATCCCGGGAGGAAGCAGAGCCCGGCCATGCTGGATTTCAGGACGGCGCGGAATTTCCCGGAAAGGGCCAGCAGTCCTCCGGCTAAAAGCCCGGCCAGCCAGAGCGGGAAGGGGCGGAGAGGGACCAAGGCCGGCTCGCCGTTATTCAGGACGGTTTCGAGATAGATGACGCGGGCAAACAAGAGCCCGGAGAGTGCCATCAGAAGGAAACCGACGCTAAGGATCCAAGGGGAAGCTTTTTTCATGGCAGAGCCCTCCTATTTCAATACAGATTCGTCAAAACCGCTGAAACTTTTCTTGATTTAGTTGTTTTATTAGTTTTGTTATAGCATGAAGAGATCCGATATGGCAAGCTTTATTTGTCTATTTAACTAAAATAAAAATATATTTTGAAAAAAGCCGTCAAGAGGTTTCGTCCTCTTGACGGCTTTACCCGGAAGTATACCATCAGGTCTGGGGAAGTTCTCCAATCTGCTCCTGCGCGAGCAGCGCGGCGGCCTTTTCTTCATATTCCCGGATAATTTCCTCTCGATCGCCCTCTAAATCCGGGATCTCCCGCCGGCAGGCTGCCGCAATGGCGCGGTAAGCCTTGGCAAGGAGGGGTGTATCCCCGGCTTGCTCGGCAATCTCCTCGGCCAGCTGGGCGCAGGCCAACTGGCGGTGGTAATCCTGAAGGCGCTCATAGTCCGCGGAAAGCTTGAGGTAGGTTTCCCCCAGTCGGTGCAGTTGAATACTAGGCTGATCCCGCAGGTAATTGAGCGCAGATGCATGGAAGAACCAGGCTCGGCCGCCTTGCTCCTGCTGGCTGTCGCCGTATTCCATCAGCCAGTCAATCAGTGCGTCGGAGGGAGGGGTTCCACCCTCTGCTTCGTAATAATAGGACAGAAGCAGATCCATGACCCGGCTTTCCTTTCCGCATACCGGGCAGGCGATCGTCCCATAAAGGAAGGGCAGGTACTGGATCAGGGTTTCCTCATGGATATCGATCAGGAAAGCCATTGCGACGGAAAAAACATCCCAGCGCTCCTCTGTGGGAAGGAAGGAATCCCGCTGGGCGATCAGGCCGGCGTTTTCCTTTAAGTGCAGGCTGTGTACGTCATCGCCGCAATGCGGGCAGCGAACGTGCATGGCTTTGTCGAACGGGTACTGCGGATACAGGGGGATCAGGTCGTTGGAATGGGTGCAGAGGAAAAGGTAGAAGAAACCGAAGTATTGCCGGCCTTCCGCGTCCAGCTTGGAGATTTCCTCCGGCTTGAAAAAGTAGCCGCAGAAGCCCTCCAGCAGCCGGATCCCGTCAAAAAAGACGATCCGGGCTTCTTCGGGGAACTGCATCAGATCGCTCGACCAGACGAGGGGCTTTAGACGGGCCAGCAGGATAAACAGGTTGGCTACCTGCTTGAGTTCGACCGCCGCATAGAGCTGCTCAATCAGGCCCCGTACTGCATAGAGAGCCAGCTCACAGACTTTTCCTTTTGAGCAGATGGTTTGCAGTAGCTGAATGGTGCTTGCCGCAGAGCTCTTGCTGTCTGCGGAGCTGATTTCCTGAATCAGCCGGGATACGGTCCGGCCGTCCTTTCCGTTGAAGCCTTTCAGGCTGTACCAGTTTTTTTGTTCGGTTTTCATCCGGCATCGCTCCAGTCTTGCCCCCTTGGAGGGTTTTTCTTTATTATACCAGTTTTCCGGCCGGATGAAAAGGGGAAGTCGGGGAAGGGCGGCCTCTTTCACAAAAATTTTGAAAAACGGCCGGCAAAAAGCATAGGGAGCCCTATCGGGACTCCCTTGCAAAGTTTTTTTAATTTTTGGCCTGCCTGTGCAGAAGCGAAAAGACGATCCGCCCTCCGCACATGGAAAGCAGCGTGACCAGGTTCCAGACGAGGGCGAATCCCTGGAAAGCTGCCGGGACCTGGATCAGTACCCAGATGTAGACGGCGGCCAGCAGGAATCCGGCCATCAGGTTAGGGATTCTGAGCCGAGGGTATTCCTGTGCCACGATGGCCATATCGCTGGCCAGATAGAGGCTTCCAATCAGCAGGTAACTGACGATTTCACACAGGTTCAGGGTCAGGAACATCCATAAGAAGAACGAAAGTAGCCATTGTCCGGCTTCATGGCGGCGATAAGCCCTCCGCTGGCCAGGCTCCAAAATAGATTGGCGAGGATCCCGCCATAGGCGGAAAGGGTCCGTTTCCAGGGGGCAAGCGCCTGATATTGCTCCAGATTCACCGGCCCGGGCGTGGAAAAGAAGATGTAGGGCTTGACCTGCACCTGGCTCCAATGCTCCTTGCAGCCAAATTTGAAGTTCCAAAAGGAGTGCCCAATTTCATGCAGCCATACCCCGGCAAACAGTGCCGCATAGCCAAGGATGCTGTAGAGAAGTCCTTTCATCCGTCATTTCCCCTTCCTGGACGCCTTCCCGGTCAGATTTTTTGAATCCAGCCGAACCGGTCTTCCCGTTTGGAAAGCTGGATGCCGGTCAGTTCGTCGTAAAGCTTTTGGGTCAGTTCGCCGATCCCGTCGCCGATCCGGATGGTTTCGTCCTTATATTTCAGCTCGCCGACCGGGGAGATGACGGCCGCGGTACCGGTGCCGAACATCTCTTTAAGTTGTCCGGACTGGGCGGCTTCCCGCACCTCGTCGATGGAGAGCCGGCGCTCGCTGACCGTGTAGCCCCAATCCTTCAGGATTTCAATGCAGGATTTCCGGGTGATACCGGGCAGGATGCTGCCTTGCAGTTCAGGCGTTACAATCTCGTCCCCAATGACGAAAAAGACGTTCATCGCACCGACTTCCTCAATATATTTCCGTTCCACGCCGTCCAGCCAGAGCACCTGGGAATAACCGACTGCGTCCTGCTGAGCCTTCAGGGAAGCCGCATAGTTGCCTCCGGTTTTGGCGTAGCCGATCCCGCCTCGGACAGCCCGGACATACTGGGATTCCACAAAAATCTTGACAGGGGCCATCCCGTTGGCGTAGTACGAGCCGGAGGGGGAAAGGATAATAATAAACAGGTAATTATTCGCCGGATGAACGCCCAGCACCGGCTCGCAGCCGATGATGAAAGGACGGACATAAAGCGAGGTGCCTTCTGCGGAGGGGATCCAATCCCGGTCGACCCGGATCAGCTCTTTCACGGCTTCTACGCAGAAGTCAACGTCGATTTCCGGAATGCAGAGCCGTTCGTTGGAGCGGTTCAGCCGTTTGAAGTTTTCCTCCGGGCGAAACAGCTGGATGCTTCCGTCTGCGGTTTTATAGGCCTTCATCCCTTCAAAGACTTCCTGGCCGTAGTGGAACACCGAGCAGGAAGGATCCAGCGAAAGCGGGCCATAGGGTACGATCCGGGGATCATGCCAGCCTTTTCCCTGGGTATAGTCCATCAAGAACATATGGTCGGTAAAGCTTCTGCCGAATCCGAGCTGGGTTTCATCAGACGGCTTTGCCTTGGGCGAAGTATTTTTTATAAATTTGATTTCTGCCATAAAGGCCCCTCTTTTCTTTAGGCAATCTTTGTGCGGTGTTGCCTTTAATATAAATTCAGTTTACGAGTTTTATTATAGCACTCGGTTAAAGTCAAGACAAGCCCGGATTTTCAGCCAGCTTCTGGTTTACCCGCTCCCGGATGCGGAGCAGCGCCTGCTCGGACTGGGGGTAATGGGCAAAAGTAACCCGGCCTTCGCTTTCCACCAGCTCCAGGACAGCCTCCCGGCCCAGCCTGCTTTCCAGCAGCCGGAGCGCGCGCAGGTCCTGAAGCGCTTCGGCAAAGACCTTGAGCCGGAGGGAGGGCTGGACTTCCGTTCTTCCCGGATATACGGAAAAGGCGTCGCCGGAAGGGAACCCGGCTTCTGCATCGGTCGTGCGGAAGGGGTCGATCAGCGTCTTGGAATACTGGGAGAAATAGAAATTATAGCCCCAATGCAGGAATCCCGCGATATTGTAACGGTAAAGCTGTAACCCCAGGATCCGGTTCCGTGCGGAAGGCATCGCAAAGAAGCGGTTGCCGACCTGATCCCCCTGCGAACAGCAATAATAGGCCCAAAGAGGGCTGACGCCGTGTTCCAGGAAGGGCTCGATGGCGTTGGTTGCCGCGATGGGGATCCGAACCAGACCCTGCTCGTAGAAAGCGTAGTCGCTCAGTGCGTCGATTACCGGGAATCCTTCGAGGTATTCTGCCAGCAGGCTGGATGCCCGGCGGTAATCCTCCAGGGCGGCCTCCCCCGGCTCGTCCGACACATGGAACCAGCAGCGGTCTGCAATGCCCCGATCCCGCAGGAAGCAGGTCAGCTCAGGCAGGAAGCAGCGGAGGAAAGACTGGTATCCCATGCCTCCCGCATCGGTATCCCAGCCGAAAATCCGCTCCGGTTCGGCTTTGTTTTCCCGGAATGCCATGATTTTAGGCGCGTGTGCCGCTCCCCATTGGGTAAACAGGTGGGAAAGCTCGAATTCCCGGATCCCCGCCCGTTCCGCGGTGGTGATCCAACGGTCCAGCAGGGAAAAATCAAAGGAATAGCCGGCTTCTGAGATATTTACCCGGACCAGCTGGACGGTTGGGCGTTCCCCACCGAACTTGGTATCCAGCGGAGGGGTAAACAGCGGGGTCAGCAGCAGATTGACCCCATGTTCCGCCGCCATACGCATGAATTTTTCGATCCAGGCCCAGTGTTCCTCCGAAAAAATCGGAAGCTGATAATAGGCCGCGATGCAATCGGTATGGAACCATTGGGTGAACTTCAGCTCCTGTTCGGGCAGGCGTTCAGCCAGGATGCGAAGGGTCAGGCAGATTTCCTCGGAAATGCCGTTTTCCTGGTTGGAAAGCCGGATCCGGATCGGGTATTCCCCCGCGGGGATTTTCCCCTCCGGGCAGACGGAAAACCAGAGTGAACGGCAGCTTCCCGGTACGGCTTCCACCTCGTCTTCTGTCAATGGGGTCAGCAAGTCGGGATAAAGCCCGGGTGTTTTGCGGAGATAATTCCCATCCGAGTTGGGATAGGCCGGGAATTCGCTGGGGACGCATTCCACCCGCCAAACCGATATACAGGAACGGAGCGGGGACTCAATGGAGAGCTTGCAGTCCAGCTTGGCGCGGGGGACGGTATCCAGCACGTAGGCCAGCTGGAAAGAGAAGGTTTCGTTAGCGAGCAGGCTTCCGCCGGAGAAGGGTTCGCCGCATATTTCGTCGGGGAACACTTTGGCCAGCGAGGAGAGCGGATACAAGCGCAGACGTTTCATAAAGGAAGGCCTCCTTGCGGTTTTTCTTCATTATAGCGGTTTCAAAGGGGTTTGTAAATATGGAAGGAGGCCGGAAGATCTCTTTTCCCGGCAAATCCAAAGGGCCTTTGCTGATGCAAAGGCCCCCTCATCCTTATTTAGAACTCTCTTTTCAGATTGGTGTTGCCGAAAGCCACTTTGTCAAACCACTCGTTAAAATATCCAAAGTGGGCAGACACCTGTTGATGGATGACTGCCCGATAAATCCTGATTTATCTTTCTCTTAAAAGAATTTTTCAAGGTCGAAATGTCCGTCGTCGTAACTCAGTTGTCCGTTCTTATGCTCGTAACCCAATTTGCGGTAAAACGGAATCGCTGACATTGCGGCATGAATTTCAATTCTGTTTGCCCTCTTGGCGTATTCGTCGTTTTCCAAAAACTCTATCATCTTTCTGCCGATGCCTTTTCTCTGATAATCGGGATCAACGAAAATAGTATGTATCCAACTCTCAGTTAAACTGCCCCAATATGCAGCTATACCACCGCAACCGATAATTTTGCCGCTATCTTTTGCGGCGAAAAAATGTCCGCCTTCCATTTTCCCTTTAATTTCATCGTATGTGCAATAAAAATATTGCGATGGATAGAATTTGGCAAAATCAGAATACTTACACGCTCGAACAACCATATCGCAAATTTCTTGTATTTCGTTCTCTTTAATCAATTCTATAATCACTTTTTATACCCTCCAGCTTTCGATTTGTCGTGCCGATTATAACACGGGGGGCTCCTGTTATATCAATGCGCTTTTGTAGAAACCGCTGAAGTTATATCTCAGCAACACTTTCCTTAAAAGGGACATTTAGAAACGCCCATTGACGTTAGCAGTGACAATATAATCGAAGAAATTTTCGTCCGTATGGATGACACCATGGATGCTGGTTTCATCATTTTCACGGCAGTCATAGGGCAGCCGCTTTTCAGCCAGTTCCTGGATTGTGGGAATTTCGCCCTTCAGGTAGCGGTTGATCAGGTCTTGGGCGGAAAGCAGACGCTGGCGGAGGCCGCCGAACCGGAAGTCCATGACGTCAAACCCGCCGGTGCGGCTTTCACGATACCACTGTTCCCGGAAGCTCTGATAAAACGGCTCCAGCCGGGCCAGGATTTCCGGAATGGTTTCGTTGGCCAGACGGGAAAGCTCTGCGTGGTCCCTTTGGTCATAAGCCTTTTTCAGGCGGACGCCCAGGTCGGCTTTCAGCTCCAGACAAGAGCAGAGCTTTCCAATGACGTCGAATAAATAGGCTTGCTTGGAATCGCGCTGCGCCAGCTCTGCCAGCTTTTTCGCGCAGTCTGCAAAGAAGGCGGGGAAATCCTCCCGGACATGATAGTCAAACAGCCCTTGGAGCGGGTCCTGGAAGAACAGGTATTTTGCCGGATTCACATGAGGCACTTTGTTCCCGGTGGGGGTGACGTTCGGCTCGCAGAGAGTGAAATATTCCTCCAGCGTGTACCCGGTCAGCGCTTTCAGCTTGTCGGAAACGGCCTGATCCGGATCCCCCTCGGTGTAACCGGCCTCGCCGTAGAGCAGCAGGGTCGGCAGGATGGTGAAGATAGAAGCCTCGGCCCCGCTGTCTCCCCAAGCGGTGGTAAAGACAATAGAGATCCCGTTTTCACGGGCTTGCTTCAACGCCAGCTTGGAAACCTCGTGGCTGTGGCGGAGGGCCGGAACCAGGCCGCTCCATTTCCAAGCACCGCCGGCAAAGCCGATCTGGTTGGGGAAAGCGGTGTGCTTCTTCATTTGGGTGCGGTACTGTTCCTCGGTAGTGGAATAGTAGTCCCAATAAACCAGGGTGACGTCCTCCGGCACCAATTCCATCAGCTTGGGATCAATGGCCTGATCCTCGGTATAATAGCCGCCGAAAACCAGGTGGAAAAACATATCGCTCCAGATCATGGCGCGGAAGCCATATTTTTCACAGATTTTCAGCACCCGCTTGAGATGATTGCACATCAGCTCGAATTTGGGCTTGCAGCCATGCAGATCGACATATTTGCCCCGGCCCAGGTAGAACGCCTCGTCCATCCCGATATGGATCAGCTCGGTATCCACGCAGTCCCGCCAGGATTTGATGATATTTTCAATCAGCTCGTAGGTTTTTTCTTCTTCCACCAGCATGGTGCCGCCATGATCCACAATATCCCAATGGCTCCGCCAGCGCAGGGTGGTTTCCAGGTGGGCCAGCGTCTGGATGCAAGGGACGATGGTAACGCCAAACTCGGCGGCAAAGTCAGTCAGCTCCCGGACGTCCTTTTTGGTGTAGGACATCCGCATATAGCCGAAATAGGGGTCTTCGGGGACTTCGAAGGTATCTTCATTGTAAAGCAGGATATGGTCCAGGCCGCTGAGTGCTGCGTACATGACCATTTCCTTGGCAGTTTTCAGGTTCAGCACCGAGTTGCGGGAGTTATCCAGCATGGCGCCGTTGAATTGGAAGTGCGCGTTTTCATGGAGGGTGTATTCCTCCTCTTCGCGTGCGGCGATTGTGGCCAGCGCCCGGAAAAATTCGACTCTTTTTCCGTAGGTGATCGCTGCCTGATCCTGTGTTTTTACGATGGTGATCCCTTCGCCCTCCTGCTTGCAGGACAGGGAAAGCCCTTCCTTATCGAAAGTCAGCACCCGCAGATTCGCCAGATTCCGAAGCTGCGGCAGGAATTCTTCTAAAGCCGCGGTTTCTTTGAGTAATAACATCGTCTATCCTTCCTTTCAGCTGCTTTTATAAAAAGAGCTTGCTTTGGACTTCATAAGCAGTGTATACTGCCTCAAATGTGTTTACTATCATCATAAGGAACCCATCCGGAAAAGTCAAGCGTTCGACCAATAATTCCCAGAAAGGGAACAGGAAAATTTTTTGTCGGCTTTTCCCGCATGGAATCAGCTTGCCAAAGCGCAGGGATTCCTTTATACTGATAAACAGCATAAGAAGCTGCACCAATCCTATCGGTACAGCTTCTAAAAAAGGAGGGGGTTCATGATGAACGAATGGAATCCAGCACTGCTGGCACTGGTGGGAACAGCGGTTCCCTTTGCGGCTACCGTTCTGGGTGCGGCGCTGGTTTTTTTCTTCCGAAAAGAAGTCAGTGAGAATTTCCAGCGGATTTTCCTGGGATTTGCTGCGGGGGTGATGATTGCGGCGTCAGTTTGGTCGCTGCTGATCCCTGGGATTGAAATGGCGGAGGAGCAGGGGACGCCTGGGTGGATCCCGGCTTCAGGAGGCTTTTTGCTGGGCGCGCTGTTTTTGGTCGCGCTGGATCGGCTGCTTCCCCACCTGCACCCTGGGAGCGACGCTCCCGAGGGGCTGCCTTCCCGGCTGAAGCGAACCACCATGCTGGTTTTCGCCGTAACCCTCCATAATATCCCGGAAGGGATGGCCGTGGGCTTGCTGTTCGGGCTGGCGGGGAATGAGGCCGCTCCTACCTCGTTGGCAGCGGCTTTCGCGCTGTCGATCGGGATCGGGCTGCAAAACCTGCCGGAGGGCGCGGCAATCTCCCTCCCGCTGAAAAAAGAAGGGGTTTCCAATCCCCGCGCCTTCCTTTATGGTGCGCTGTCCGGCATTGTGGAGCCGGCTGCCGGGGTGCTGACCGCCCTGGCCGCTGGCAGGATTGCCCCGCTAATGCCCTGGCTGCTCTCCTTCGCTGCCGGCGCCATGATCTATGTGGTCGTGGAAGAGCTGATCCCGGAAGCACGGCTGGGGGAGCACTCCCACATGGGTACATGGGGCGTGCTGGCGGGGTTTGTCCTGATGATGGTGCTGGATACGGCGTTGGGAGGATAGGAGTGTCCTCTATAAAGACTTTATAGGAGAGAAGAAAACTCCCACATGGTAGACAGAGAGGAAGTTTCCCTGCGGACGGGACGCCCTGGTCGGAGCCGGAGGAACGTCCCGCCCGCTCGGGTGGTGGTTTTCAGGCTTGCCTTGTGTGAAATCGTAAGGAATGATCTGCTTTCGTCCGGGAGGCAGAGGGAACCGTTGGCGCACGGGGGAATCCAAGGGGGCGGCCTTGCAATATTTCGGCGCAAGCCGGAGTCGCCTCCTTGGCGTGTTTCTTTCTCCAATTTCTTTGGGCGTCCAAAGAAATTGGGCGCGGAGCCCCACAAATCAGCGGCTTCTCCCCGTTTGGGGGTTGGGTGTTCTATCGCGTGACGGGGCTGTGCGCTTGAAAGCCTGCTCTTTTTATAAAATGCGCGAGGATACGGCGTTAGGCGGATAAACTTCTTGCCAAATGCTTCGTAAAGCGTTATACTGGAAGAAAACGGCGGGTATATTCCCGCGAAAGAAGGGACAACATCATGATTTACCGCAAATTCGGCAACACCGGCGAACAGATTTCTGCTTTAGGGTTCGGCTGTATGCGCCTGCCGGAAATCGAGCAGGAAGACGGCAGCTTTACCATGGATTATGAGAAGTGCGACGAGATGCTCCGCCACGCCTATGAGTTGGGCGTGAACTATTTCGACACCGCCTTTTTTTACTGCCACAACAACAGTGAGATTGCGGTGGGCCGCGCGCTCAAGCCCTTCCGGGATAAGGTGCTGATCTCCACCAAATGCCCGATGGAAAATGTCAAAAGCAAAGAGGATTACCGCCGCCAATGCGAGCTCAGCCTGGAAAAGCTGGACACGGATTATATCGACTTCTATCATTTCTGGGCGATTAACAAAGAGGTCTTCGATCAGAAGATCATGGGGCTCGGCTTGATTGAGGAAGCCCTCAAGCTGAAAGAAGAAGGGAAGATCCGTCATATCTCTTTTTCCTTCCATGATGACCCGGACGTCATCAAGCACATCATTGATTCAGCGCCGGAGCTGGAAACAATGCTGGTGCAGTATAACCTGCTGGACCGCAAAAACGAGGAAATGATCGCCTATGCGGCTTCCAAGGGCTTGGGCGTGCTGGCGATGGGCCCGGTCGGCGGCGGCCGGCTGGCGGTTCCGGTCGATGTATCCAAACGGCTGACCGGCCGGGAAAATGTGGCCACTTACGAATTGGCTTTCCGGTTCGTACTGGGGAATCAGAACATTTCCTGCGCGCTTTCCGGGATGCAGACCATGGAGATGGTGGACCAGAATGCGGCGATTGCCTCGTTGGAAAACCCCATGAGCGAAGCGGAGTGGAAAGAGCTGGGCGAAGCCATTGACAATGTCAAGAAGTTCAGCGAGCTCTACTGCACCGGCTGTAATTACTGCCAGCCCTGTCCGCAGGGGATCGTGATCCCGCGGATCTTCAACGCGTATACCTATCACAATGTGTATGGGCTGACCGATCTGGCGAAAAAAGATTACCAGGATTATATCGCGGGCCCGGAAAATCCGGGGAAAACCGTGAAGGACTGCGTGGACTGTGGACTTTGCGAGAAAAAATGCCCGCAGAAATTGAAAATTCGGGAACAGCTCCGCAAAGTAGAAGGGATTTTAGCTTCCCTTTGATCTGAAAAAATTGAAACGCCGGGAGGGAATCCCGGCGTTTCACCGTTCCCGCCGGGACTTTTGCTGAAGCCGCTTTAATATCCGGGGGCGGTTATACCGCTGTATCAGAACGAAGATAAGATCCACGCAGGCAGCACAGGCAGAGGTGGCTAAAAAGACAGGGGCGTTTCCGAAAAATACCGTTGCCGCCATGGGAAGAAAGCTGAAAAGGATAATGATTTCGTGGATGATTTCCGCTTGGCAGGTGGCCTGTGCGATTTCGTCCCACGTATATTGGGAAGGGGAGAAGCGTTCGGGCTGGTAGCTGGGCATCCGGTTTTTCCAGTTTTTTATTTTTATCGCTTTGTAGAGCCAGGTTTCTATTTTATGGGGCTGATACCACTTTTTTCGATAGTCGGCCCTGTTTTGCAGGATTTTATTCAGAATCCAGCCAACTGCCAGCCTCATGCCAAAATGATAGAAAGTGGTTCCCAGCGTAATGGCTGCGGTAAAAAAGAATTCCTGCTGAACGGTTCCCGCCAGGACTGCCATCGACACAAAGAGCAGGAAGAGGATCCCTGTGATTCGATTTATTGTTTTGGCCATGGTTTCACCCTATTGTGTATTGGATTTGCTGTATCTTTATAATATCATGCAGCGAAATGGAATGATAGTGGGAAATTAAGTTTTGACAACAAAAATCCGGCGGTTCTAACCGCCGGATTTTTGGGGGAAAAGTGAGTTTACTGGATCGAAAGGCCTGCGCTGGCGTATCCGACGATCGCGTTTGCCAGAGCGACTCCGGACGTCGAAACCGAATAGACCAAGAGCAGCCGTGTTTCGTTCGTAACCGGGATGTTCAAGCCGGACGCGGTCGCATGGAAGGTGGTTCCGATTGAAACGACCCCGCTGATCGGCCCAAGCGTTACCAGTGCGCCGGGAACTGGGGTAAAGATATTGTCTGGTGTTGCCGAGCTGTACAGCTGCGCGGTGATCGATGCGGTAGTACCGACTAAGGTCAGCGCCAGCGTTGTGGAGAAAAATGCACTCAGCCCGGTTATGACCCCGTCACGCGGCAGGCTGAAAGCAAAGTTGGAAAGGGTTCCGGCGGGATTGGTCAAGTTGATCGAGTTGCCCAGGACGGTCAGCCCGGGGGCGGATGAGCCGAATCCGATAAAAGCCGGAAGGGATGCGAGGCCGGTTGCAAGTGCGGTCAGGGATACTGGTGTGCCAGAAGAATAAGGGATGATGCTGGCCCCGGAAGCAGGGCCTGTAGCGCCTGTAGCCCCGGTTGCCCCTGTAGCACCAGTGGGGCCGATGGGTCCGATAAGACCTTGCGGGCCGTCTGCACCGGTAGCGCCTGTAGCCCCGGTTGCCCCTGTAGCACCAGCCGGGCCGATAGGCCCGATGGGGCCTTGCGGGCCGTCTGCACCGGTAGCGCCTGTAGCCCCGGTTGCCCCTGTAGCCCCGGCCGGGCCGGTAGGCCCGATGAGACCCTGCGGGCCGTCTGCACCGGTAGCGCCTGTAGCTCCGGTTGCCCCTGTAGCACCAGTCGGGCCGGTAGGCCCGATGAGACCCTGCGGGCCCTGGGGTCCCGTAGCCCCCGTGGCTCCGGTGCCTGTAGCACCAGTCGGGCCGGTAGGCCCGATGAGACCTTGCAGGCCCTGCGGCCCTTGAGGCCCCGTAGCCCCCGTGGCTCCGGTGCCTGTAGCACCGGTCGGGCCGGTGGGTCCAATGGGTCCTTGCAGACCCTGAGGTCCCGTAGCGCCTGTAGCTCCGGTTGCCCCTGTAGCACCAGTCGGGCCGGTAGATCCAATGGGCCCCTGTGGTCCTTGAGGTCCCGTAGCCCCTGTAGCGCCAGTACCAGTTGCTCCGGTCGGTCCGGTCGGTCCAGTGGGCCCCTGCGGGCCTTGAGGCCCTGTAGCCCCTGTGGCTCCCATGCCGGTTGCACCGGTTGGGCCAGTGGGTCCAATGGGGCCTTGCGGACCCTGGGGTCCTTGTGCTCCCGTGGCCCCGGTAGCCCCTGTGGCGCCGGTCGGGCCAGTGGGTCCAATAGGACCTTGCGGGCCTTGCGCTCCGGTTGCACCCTGAGGGCCAGGACAACCTCTAGGGCCGCATCCACCCATAGGCCCGACGGGGCCTTGTGCTCCTTGCGGGCCTGCCGGGCCTATTGGGCCTTGCGGGCCAGTGGGACCCTGTGGGCCTGCTTGGCCTTGCGGACCTGCCGGTCCTGTCGGACCTTGGGGACCCCTATGTCCGACAGGACCCTGGGGACCCGTGGGGCCGGGAATGCCCGGACGATATTCGCTTGAACCGCAATCACAGGGATTACAGTCGCAGGACTCGCACGAACAGCAGGGCGGAGGCTCAGGCGGCGGACAGACCGGTGGACAGCAGGGATGCTGGGGCCTGCTCCACCGTTTTTCTTCAGGTTCAAAGTAATACAATTCCATTCCACCTCGTTTGAGAGATTTTTTCAGGGAAGAAGCCGGATGGCTTCTCATGTTCAGTCTATGCGGAAGGGAACAGAGGCGTGAATGCGGCATAGGGGATTTCTCAAGGGAGGGTGGAAAGTTTTTGGGCAGATTTACTCTGATATTTCCGGTGGATTTATGTTAAAATGAAAAGAAAAAAGTCCGGAAGCCTGAAGCAGGCTTCCCTGTAAAAAGCAGAAAGGATGGTTGCCTGTGATTCAGGATATGACAATCGGAAGCCCGTCTAGGATCCTGCTGGGTTTTTCCGCGCCGATGATCCTCAGCGGGATGTTCCAACAGCTCTATAACGTCGTGGACAGTGTGGTGGCCGGAAAATTTGCGGGGGTGGATGCGCTGGCGGCGGTCGGCGCTTCTTATCCGATAACCATGCTGTTCATTGCGGTGGCAACCGGAGCGGGGCTGGGCTGTTCGGTAGTCATCTCCCAGCTTTTCGGCGCCAGGGAATACGCCCCCATGAAAACGGCGATCTCCACTTCCCTTCTTTCCATGCTCGTGCTCAGCCTGATTTGCACCGGGGCTGGCTGGGTATTTTGCAATCCGTTGATGCGGCTGATGAACACGCCGCAAAATATCTTTTCCGATTCGGCCCTGTATCTGCGGATTTATGTCTGGGGATTGGTTTTCCTGTTCCTTTATAATATTGCCACGGCCGTTTTTAATGGGCTGGGGGACAGCAAAACCCCGCTTTATTTCCTGATCTTCTCCTCTTTGCTGAACATCGCGCTGGATCTGCTCTTTGTTGCGGTGTTCCAGATGGGTGTGGCCGGTGTGGCTTGGGCAACCTTCATTGCCCAGGGAATTTCCTCCCTGATTTCGGTGGGTGTGCTGCTCCTGCGTCTGAAACGTACCGAGACGGAGGGAGAACCCCGGTTTTTCGATGGGAAGCTCCTGCTCCGGATGGGGCGGATCGCGCTGCCCAGCATTTTGCAGCAGTCGATTGTATCGATCGGGCAGCTTTGCGTACAGGCGCTGATCAACAGCTTCGGTTCGGTGGTTGTAGCGGGATATTCCTCCGCCATCAAGGTGGATTCCTTCTTTAAGATGACCCTAATCAGCATGAGCAATGCGGTTTCCAGTTTTACCGCTCAAAATATCGGGGCGCGGAAGTATGATCGGGTGAACCAGGGCCGGCGGACCGGCTTGGTTAGTATGGTGATTTATGGGGCGGCTTCTTTTGTCTTGGTTCTGTTCACAGGGAAAGCCCTGATCGGCCTGTTTGTGGATTCCTCTGCCGGCGGGGCGGACGCGGCGGCTGTGGGCGCGGGCTATATGATGATCGTATCCGCCGGATATGCGGTGATGGCGGTGCTGATGATCCACAACGGGATCCTGAGAGGGGCAGGGTATATGGTCGGCTTTACCTCGGCTACCCTGCTGGATTTGGTGATCCGGGTGGTGTTTTCCTATCTTCTGGCTGGCTGGACGGGAAGCTATGAAGCGATTTGGTGGGCGATTCCCTTGGGTTGGGCCGTGGCTGCGGTTTTGTCGGTCTGCTTTTACCAATTCGGAAGCTGGCGTCCGGTAGCGAAACAGCCGGAAAGCAGCGTGTAAGGGAGGGATATCATGCAGATCTCAAGCAGGTTTACGATTGCGGTTCATGTGCTTGTATGTATCGAGGTATTTAAAAAGGACTATAAAATCACTAGTGAGTTTTTATCCTCCAGCGTCAACGTAAATCCCGTTGTAATCCGGAAACTGATCCAGCAGTTGAAAAAGGCCGGGCTTGTTTGCGTTGTACGGGGGAGCGGCGGGGCGGATACGGCGAAACCTTTGGATCAGATTACGCTGCTGGATGTTTATAATGCGGTAGAGTGCGTGGATTCGGGCGAATTGTTTCACTTCCATGAAAACCCGAACCTGCTTTGCCCGGTGGGGAAAAACATCCATGCTGTCTTGGACGAAAGGCTGGAGAAAATCCAAAAGGCGATGGAGGATGAAATGCAGTCCGTAACCTTATTGGATCTCTTAAACCGGATGCAGGGCCGGCTTCAGCCGGAATCGGGAATTCGATGTAACTATTGACATTACATCTTTTTCGTGGTATAACTGTTATGTATCAATCATGGTTACAACAACGAATGGAGGTTTATCCTATGGCAAATTTTAAGAAAGTAAACGTGGCGCCGGAAGCGAGAGTGGAGCTGCACGATCTTCTTTCCCTGACTGGGGCAGAGATCAGCATCAACAACCTTCCGGCGGGGGCTGGCGTACCGTTTGTCCACTCCCATAAGAAAAATGAAGAGATCTATGCGGTTCTTTCCGGAAAAGGCCGGGCAGTCATTGATGGGGAAGCCGTGGAACTGACAGCCGGTGACTGGATTCGTGTAGCTCCGGCAGCCAAGCGTCAATTTTCAGCGGCGGAAGATACTGCGCTCCGCTTTATCTGTATCCAGGTTCAGGAAAATTCTTTGGAAAGCTACACCAAAGAGGACGGTGTTTTGGAAGAGGCGTAAAGATAGCCTTTTGAGTGCTTTCCTGCAAAACGAACCCCGCAGGTTGTTAAAACCTGCGGGGTTCTCTGCTTTTTCAATTCTCTTTTTCCACTGTGGACGGGGCGGATTTATACGAATTCTTAATAAAACGATGCACTCGTTTTATTGGGCCGCAGAATACGGTCCGGCGGCGCAGCCGCCAAGAATGTTGTCAATACTTTTCTTGGCGTGCCGCAAGCATGGCGGCGTATCACGCCGCGATAAAAAGATTAAAATCTTTTTATCAAGAAATAGTATTCAGCTTCTTTTCCGCGCGGTTTTCGCCCAGGAAAAACAGCGCGACTGTCCCCGGTCCAGAATGGGAACCGATGACCGGCCCGATGAAGTCGAGGATTTCCGTTTTTAGCTTGAACTTGGCTTTGACCTGTTCGGCGACGTATTTGGCGTCGTTCAGGCAGTCCCCATGCGAGATAAAGACATAGGGGTTGGGGTATTCCGGGCTGAGCTTCTGCTCCATATTCTTGACCAGCTGATCCAGTGCGGCACGGCGTCCCCGCACTTTGGCGTGAGGGATCAGATGCCCTTCGTCATCCACATGCATGACCGGCTTGATGCCCAGCATAGTGCCGAAAATCGCCGCTGTTTTGGAAACCCGGCCTCCGCGGTAAAGATGATTCAGGTCATCCACGGTGAAATAGTGGCAGAGATGGGGCCGGATCTCCTCCACCGCCCGCGCGGTATCCTCCAGCGAGCAAAGCTCCTGCTGCTTTTGAACCGCGTAGTTGACCAAAAGGCCCTGCCCCAGTGAGGCACAGAGGGAATCCACGCAGCGGATCTGCGCATCCGGATATTCCTGCCGCAGCGCCTCCGCAGCCAGGCAGCTGTTTTGAAAGCTGCTGGAAAGCCCGGAGGAAAACCCGATATAGAGGATATCGTTCTCTTTTTTCAGCTCCCCTTCCATACACTGGCGGGAGGTTTCGATGGATACGGCGGCGGTTTTGGCAGAAAAGCCCTTCCGCAGCTTGTCGTAAAAAAGATCCAGCGGAAGGCTGTGCTCCGGGCTTCCGTCGTAGTCCGTTTCTTCGATGGTATACAGAATAGGGATGGGGACCACTCCATGCTTTTTCAGGTAGGACGCAGGAAGATCGCTGCTGACCTCGGTCAGAATGCTGAAAGGGCGGACGCTGGAAAGACTCATCAAGATCCCTCACTCTCTAAAAACTTCTTAATGTAAGTATAGCTTAAATATTTGAAAAGTTCAATGGATTTTTTGACGGATGCTGGAACGCAGCCTGCCGTTTTTTGAAAAAGGGTGGGAAGGTTGTCAGATTAAAAGGAAAAAACAGGACAGAGTTTTAAATTTATTCATAATCTAACACTTGATTTTTCATAAGAAATCAGTACAATAATAAATAGGTTTAGCACTCGGATAAATTGAGTGCTAGAAATTTCGAAAGCCAAGCAGCTTGAAGAATCTTTTACAGGAGGATGACTTATGAATATTAAACCGTTGGGCGACCGTGTCGTCATCAAAATGGTAGAAACCGAAGAAACCACGAAAAGCGGGCTGATCCTAGCAAGCAGCGCGAAAGAAAAGCCGCAGGTTGCAGAGGTTGTTGCAGTAGGGCCGGGAGGCATGGTAGACGGCAAGGAAGTCGTGATGGAACTGAAGGTCGGCGACCGTGTGCTGCTGAGCAAATATGCCGGCACCGAAGTCAAGCTGGAAAACCAGGAATATACGATCCTGCGGCAGTCGGATGTCCTGGCAAAAATTGAAGACTGATTGGAACCGTGTAGAAACTGTTTGATCGAAAGAAAGGATCGGATTAGATTATGGCAAAACAGATTATTTATGGGGAAGAAGCCCGCAAAGCGCTCCAGGCGGGGATTGACAAGCTGGCGGATACCGTGAAAATCACCCTTGGCCCGAAAGGCCGGAATGTGGTGCTGGATAAGAAATTCGGCGCTCCCCTGATTACTAACGATGGTGTAACCATCGCAAAAGAGATCGAGCTGGAAGACGCATTTGAGAATATGGGCGCGCAGCTCGTCAAAGAAGTAGCTACCAAGACCAACGACGCAGCAGGCGACGGCACCACAACCGCGACCATTTTTGCACAGGCGCTGGTCCGCGAGGGGATGAAAAACGTTGCAGCCGGCGCAAACCCGATGATTGTTAAAAAAGGGATCAGCAAAGCGGTTGACGCGGCGGTGGAATCCATCGTGAAGAATTCCAAACTGGTGAACGGCTCCAAGGATATCGCACGGGTTGCCGCTGTTTCCTCCGGCGACGAGAAGATCGGCGACCTGATTGCGGAGGCGATGGAGAAAGTATCCAACGACGGCGTTATCACCATCGAGGAATCTAAAACTGCGGAAACCTACAGCGAAGTAGTCGAAGGGATGCAGTTCGACCGTGGGTACATCTCGCCCTATATGTGTACCGATACCGATAAAATGGAAGCGGTCATTGATGACGCACTGATCCTGATTACGGATAAAAAGATTTCCAATATTCAGGAAATCCTCCCGCTGCTGGAGCAGATTGTAAAAACCGGCAAAAAGCTCGTCATGATCGCCGAGGATATTGAAGGCGAAGCGCTGACCACTATCCTGCTGAACAAGCTGCGCGGTACCTTTACCTGTGTTGGTGTAAAAGCTCCGGGCTTTGGCGACCGCAGAAAAGAAATGCTTCAGGATATCGCGATCCTGACCGGCGGTGAAGTGATTTCCAGCGACCTTGGCCTGGAATTGAAGGATACCATGATCGAACAGTTGGGCCAGGCAAAACAGGTTAAGGTTTCCAAGGAAAATACCATTATCGTGGATGGCGCGGGCGACAGCGCGGCAATCCAGTCCCGGATTACCCAGATCCGCGCCCAGATCGAAACGACCACCTCGGATTTCGACCGTGAGAAGCTTCAGGAACGTCTGGCGAAGCTGGCCGGCGGTGTAGCGGTTATTAAAGTTGGAGCAGCAACCGAAGTGGAAATGAAGGAGAAGAAGCTCCGCATTGAGGACGCACTGGCTGCAACGAAGGCAGCTGTGGAGGAAGGCATCGTTTCGGGCGGCGGCGTTGCCCCGCTGAATGCGATCCCGGCAGTCAAAGCGCTGCTGGATTCCTGCGAGGGTGACGAGAAAACCGGCGTTGGCATTGTAATCAAGGCGCTGGAGGAACCGATCCGTCAGATTGCTGCCAATGCAGGCGTAGAAGGCAGTGTCATTATCGACAAGATCCTGTCTTCGGATAAAACAGGCTTCGGTTATAATGCTTATACCGAGGTTTATGAAGAAAATATGATTGAAGCCGGGATTGTAGACCCGACTAAAGTTACCCGCAGCGCGCTCCAGAATGCTGCTTCGGTTGCGTCGATGGTACTGACCACGGAATCCTTGGTGGCAGACATCAAGGAACCGGCTCCGGCAATGCCGGCTGCTCCGGATATGGGCGGTATGTACTAATCCAATCATCCGGCTCCTGCTATAGGAAAAGCTATCAGGCGGAAAAAGCCTGTTCATAGAAAAAGGCTCCCAGTTTTTGAACGGGGAGCCTTTCCTTTTATCCGCGGGAAGTGCAGGGGATTGGGGATAATGTTGCATATTTATGCCGTTTATAGTTGAAATTTGCCGTTGACTGCGCTATACTAATTCTGTTACAGCCGTAAAAACACTGCTCTTTTTGTCGGTTCCGTTCAAAAACAATTCATATTTTTGGTTCTTTTCGGTTGCGGTTTAGAGGAAATTCTGGTATAATAAACCCAAATCGTCTATTATACATAGGAAGGCCGGGATAATAAGGCTATACGGCTGATTATACCATCCCGCTTCAATGATTATACAGACTGCACGGATAAACCGCAAAAGGGGGGCCTGGAATGCCAAAGCCGAAAATGGGAATGACCATTCTGCAAGGGCTTTCTTTTTTGGGGCAGCTGGGCTTTTCTTTGGCCACGCCGCTGGTTCTTTGTATTTGGGGGGCAATCTGGCTTCGGGAACGGTTTGGCCTGGGCGGCTGGGTAGTTGTTGTGGGGCTGGTTTTGGGGCTCGGCGGCGCGGCCAGCAGCTTCAGCGGCTTTATCCGTTATGTCCAGCGGAAGGCAGAACGTAAAAATGAACAAGACCCCGGCTCGTTTAACCGATGAGCCGAAGGGAGGGGTAAAATGAAAATTTCAGCAGCAGTGAAAAAGGAAACCGGCCATATTGCGCTGGGGGTAGCCGCTTTAACTGCGGTAATGCTGGCAATATTCTGGATTTTTGGTGCAATGGACGCTTCCGTGCTGTGGGGCGCCCTGTTGGGAAGCGGCTATGCCGTTTTGAATTTCTTCCTTTTGGGAATTACGGTGCAGAAAGCAGCCGGAATGGAAAAGGAGGGGAAGGCCAAAAGCCTGATCCAATTTTCATACAGCCTGCGGATGCTGGCGCTGTTCGGCGTTGCGGTGCTGGGTTTTGTGCTTTCCTGCTTTCATTGGGCGGCGGTAATCATCCCAATGATTTTCCCGCGGGTTACCATATTGATGATGGGCTTTCGCAAGCCTAAAGGAAAGGAGGGAAAAGCAGAAGATGGAACTTGACGTCACAGGGGCGAAAATATTTTTTCATATCCCGATCCCTCTTTTCGGGGGGATTACGATCACCTCTACCGAGATCAATACTTGGATCGTAATGGCGGCTCTCACCTTTTTATGTATCTGGCTTACCAGAGGTCTGAAGGTGAAACCGACCAGCAAACGGCAGATTGTTGCGGAACTGCTGGTGAAAACGGCGACGAATTTTGTGGAAGGCAATATGGGCAAGAAGTTTTCGGGGTTTACCCCGTTTATTTCAGCGCTGTTTGCACTTTCGGCGTTCAGCAGCCTGTCAAGCCTGCTGGGCTTTTATGCGCCGACTTCGGATCTCTCCACCCTGCTGGGCTGGGCGCTCATGGTTTTCTGTATGATTACTTATTACAAGATACGCTCCGGCGGAATCGGCGGGTATCTCAAAGGCTATGCACAGCCGATCCCGGTTTTGCTGCCGTTTAATATCATCAGCGAAATCGCGACACCGGTTTCCATGGCGTTCCGTCACTTCGGCAATATCGCGTCCGGTTCGGTTATTACCGGGCTGATTTACGCGTCGCTGGCTGTGCTGAGCCACGCAGTGTTGGGCTGGCTGCCCGGCTTCCTGGGGGAAATCCCGCTGTTCCAGCTGGGTATTCCCGCAATCTTCTCCATTTATTTTGATGTATTCTCCAGTTTCTTGCAGGCCTTTATCTTCTGTATGCTGACGATGATGTATATCTCGTCTGCCGCAGAAACGGACGCATAAACTGCTGGATGCTCCCGCAAACATTTATTTTGAGTCAGGATTATTTTTTAGGAGGAACTTATTATGTTGGAAAAAGCGATTATCTTAGGCTGTTCGGCTATCGGTGCAGGCCTGGCAATGATTGCCGGCATCGGCCCTGGTATTGGTGAAGGTTATGCAGTTGGTAAAGCCTGCGAAGCGATCGGCCGTCAGCCGGAGTCCAAGGGTGATGTTACCAGCACCATGCTGCTGGGTTGTGCGGTTGCGGAAACTACCGGTATTTACGGCTTTATTGTTGCGCTGCTGCTGATGTTCGTTACCCCGAATATGTTTATCGGCAAGCTGTAAGCCTTTCCTTACACCGTGTACAACACGGGCCCAAGAACCAGAAAGGAGGGCACTTATGCCGACATTGGATTTTATTTCCATTGATCCCTGGCGGATGATTATGCAGATCGGGAACCTGATCATCCTTTTTTTGCTGATGAAAAAATTCCTGTTTAAGCCGGTAAAGGCAATTCTGGATAAACGCCAGGCGGAGGTGGACTCGATGTATAACGAGGCCGCCGCTGCGGAGACCGCCGCAAAGGAAATGCGGGACGATTATGAGCAGCGGCTGGCTTCCGCCAAACAGGAGGCGGGCGAAATTCTCCGCGACGCTTCCCAGAAAGCGCAGCTGCGCAGCGAGGAAATGCTGGATGAAACGCGCCAGCAGACGGCTGCAATGAAGGCCAAAGCCAGCGCGGAAATCGAGCAGGAAAAGAAAAAAGCGGCCAACGACATCAAGGACGAGGTTTCCAGCATTGCCATGGATATTGCGTCCAAAGTGGTGGAGCGTGAAATTTCGGCAGCGGATCACGCCGCCCTGGTCGACGCGTTTATCAGCAATATGGGGGATGCGTCATGACAGAGATTTCCAAAGCTTACGGCGGCGCGCTGTATGATCTCGTCTCTGAAAATGTAGGGCTGGTAAAGGATATTGTTTTGGAGGAGCTGGCCGGCGTGCGGGATATTTTTGCAGAGCATCCCGATTATCTCAAGCTTCTTGCTACCCCGGGGATCCCCAAAAAAGAACGGGAAGAAATTCTCGACGAAACCTTTGCGGGCCGGATTCATCCTTATCTGCTGAATTTTTTAAAGCTGCTCTGTATAAACGGCTATCTTGGCGAGCTGCCTTCCTGCGAAAAAGAGTACCGCCGCCGGTATAATGAGGCACGCGGGATCTCGATCGCTTCGGTTACATCGGCTTCGCCGCTGACCGAAGAGCAGGAACAGCGTTTAAGCGAAAGCCTCAGTGACGCCACCGGCCGTACCGTTTTGCTGGAATGCCGGGTGGATCCCAGCCTGCTGGCCGGGATTCGGCTGGAACTCGATGGCAAACAGCTGGATGGCAGCGTGAAACACAGGCTGGACGCAATCCGGGCAAGGCTGTCCGGGCTTATTGCGTAGCGGCTTAGAAGAAAGTTGGTGAAACAATGCAGTTAAAACCCGAAGAAATTTCGAAGATCATCAAGGCGCAGATCAAGAATTATGATAATAAGATCCAGCAGAGCGAGACCGGCACCGTTATCCTGGTGGGCGACGGTATTGCACGGGCGCACGGGCTGGAAAACTGTATGGCAAATGAGCTGCTGGAGTTCCCGAACGGGGAATACGGCATGGCGCTCAACCTGGAGGAAAACTCGGTAGCGATTGTTATCCTGGGTTCCGACCAGGGTATCAAAGAAGGCGATGTGGTGAAACGCACCGGCCGCGTTGTTTCGGTTCCGGTAGGCCCGAACCTGATCGGCCGCGTTGTCGACTCGCTGGGCCAGCCCATCGACGGCAAAGGCCCGATCGAAGCGGCTGAATACCGCCCGATCGAGAGCAGTGCTCCCGGCATTATCGAGCGGAAAAGCGTCAGCGTCCCGCTTCAGACCGGTATCAAGGCGATTGACAGTATGATCCCGATCGGCCGGGGCCAGCGTGAGCTGATTATCGGCGACCGCCAGACCGGTAAAACCGTCATTGCGACGGACACCATCATCAACCAGAAGGGCAAGGACGTCATCTGTATCTATGTTGCAATCGGGCAGAAGCGGAGTACCGTTGCCCAGCTGGTCGAAAACCTCACCCTTGCCGGCGCGATGGATTATACCATCGTTGTTTCGAGTACCGCTTCCGAGCTGGCGCCTTTGCAGTACATCGCACCCTACAGCGGCTGCGCGATGGGCGAATATTTCATGGCGCAGGGCAAGGATGTCCTGGTCATTTACGACGACCTTTCCAAACACGCAGTGGCTTACCGCGCGCTTTCCCTGCTGATCCGCCGTCCTCCGGGTCGCGAGGCTTATCCGGGCGACGTCTTCTATCTGCACAGCCGCCTGCTGGAGCGTGCGGCCAGACTGGCGCCGGAATACGGCGGCGGTTCGCTGACAGCGCTCCCGATTATCGAAACCCAGGCAGGCGACGTTTCGGCCTATATCCCGACCAACGTCATCTCCATTACGGACGGGCAGATCTTCCTGGAAACCGAGCTGTTCCACAGCGGCGTTATGCCGGCGGTCAACCCGGGTATCAGCGTCAGCCGCGTCGGCGGCAACGCGCAGATCAAGGCCATGAAAAAGGTTGCCGGTACCCTGAAGCTGCTTTACAGCCAGTACCGCGAGCTCCAAAGCTTTGCCCAATTCGGCAGCGACCTGGACGCGGATACCAAGACCCGTCTCGCCCAGGGCGAGCGCATCGTTGAGGTACTCAAACAGAACCGCAATGCGCCGGTTCCGGTCGAACTGCAGGTCTGCATCATTTATGCCGTCGTCAACAATATCCTCAAAGAGGTTGCCGTGGAGGATGTGCATGAATTCGAGCAGGGGCTGTATGAGTACATGACCTCCCAGCAGAACGATATCCTGGCTGCAATCCGGGATACGGGGGATCTGTCCAAAGAAACAGCGGCAAAATTGGAAGAAGCTTTGAACCAGTATAAATCCGCTTTTTTGAAGACGAAATAACAGGGAGGTAACACAATGGCTGGAGCCTCCATGAAAGATATCAAGCTGCGTATCAAAAGTGTGGAAAGCACCATGCAGATCACCAAGGCAATGGAGCTGGTGGCGTCTTCCAAGCTGCGGCGGGCCAAGGAACGGGTGGAGCGCAGCCGCCCCTATTTCAACTTGATCCACCAAACCCTGACCGAGATCGCCTATTCCACCACGGAATTCAATTCGGATTTTATCCTGGAACGGCCGGTGAAAAAAGCCTGCTATATTGTGATCGCGGGGGACCGCGGATTGGCCGGCGGCTATAACAACAATATGTTCAAAGCGGTGATGGCGCATATCAGCGAGCTGACCGGGGATGGAAGGGAAGTCTGTGTGCTGCCGATCGGCAAAAAGGCGGTCGAATTTTTCGACCGGCGGAAAATCGAGATCCTGAGCCGGAATTATATGATTGCAGAGGATGTATCCATTCGGAACTGCTTTGAGATTGCCGGGCTGATCGCGGAAGAGTTCCGCAGCCGCAAGATTGACGCAGTCTATCTGGGCTATACGAACTTTGTTTCCATGCTGACCCAGGAACCTGCGGTGGTCCGGATGCTCCCGCTGAAATATAACCGGAGCGAGGCCAAGGAACCAACCGGGCCCAAGGCGTTGACCATCTATGAACCTAGCTGTGAGGCGGTTTATGACGCGATTGTCCCGGAATATATTTCCGGTATGATCTACGGCGGGCTTTGCGAATCGGTTGCCAGCGAGCTGGGGGCCAGACGTACCGCGATGGACGCGGCGAGCAAAAACGCCGGGGAAATGATCGAGGATCTGAGTCTGCGCTACAACCGTGCGCGGCAGGGTGCAATCACGCAGGAAATCACTGAAATTGTGGCGGGCGCAGAAGCTTGACCCCGCTTTCTTTTGAAGCGCTTTATAATCAAACAACTTGAAAAGAATCAAAGATTCTTTTCAAGCGCTGCGGCCATAAGCCGCAGCGGGCCGCTGAAAGCGGCCTTGGTTTGGATTTCATAGTCAAATACAGCGTGTTTCACACGCAGGCGGGCTTTGCCCGCCTGAAAAATAGCAATGCTATTTTTCAGGTTATTTGACTATAACTATAGAATGGAAAAGGAGAACCCGTATGAGCGAACAACACATTGGCACAGTGGTGCAGATTATCGGCCCTGTGCTGGACATAAAGTTTGCCGACGGCGAGCTGCCCAGCCTGCTCAATGCAATTGAGATTGAGCAGGGCGACCGCAAGCTGACAGTCGAAGTAGCGCAGCATATCGGCGACGATATTGTCCGCTGCATTGCGATGAGCAGCACGGACGGGCTGGTCCGCGGTATGCAGGCCGTCGATACCGGAGCGCCGATCCGCGTACCGGTCGGTGAACAGACGCTGGGACGCATTTTTAACCTGCTGGGGGAACCGGTGGACAATATGCCCCCGCCCGAAAATGCAGAAACCTGGCCGATCCATCGCCAGCCGCCTACCTATGACGAACAGGAAAGCACCACCGAAATTCTGGAAACCGGCATCAAGGTCGTCGACCTGATCGCACCCTATGCCAAGGGCGGTAAGATCGGTTTGTTCGGCGGCGCAGGCGTCGGCAAAACGGTCCTGATCATGGAGCTGATCAACAACGTTGCAAAGCAGCACGGCGGCTTGTCGGTATTCACCGGCGTCGGTGAGCGTACCCGTGAGGGGAACGACCTCTATAACGAAATGAAGGAAAGCGGCGTTATCAATAAAACGGCGCTGGTTTACGGCCAGATGAACGAGCCGCCCGGAGCCCGTATGCGGGTTGCGCTGTCCGGCCTGACCATGGCGGAATATTTCCGTGACCGTGAAAACCAGGATGTGCTGCTCTTTATTGACAATATCTTCCGTTTCACGCAGGCCGGCAGTGAGGTTTCCGCACTGCTGGGCCGTATGCCCAGTGCGGTTGGCTATCAGCCCACCCTGGCAACGGAGATGGGTGCTTTGCAGGAACGGATTACTTCTACGAAGAAAGGGTCCATCACCAGTGTCCAGGCGGTTTATGTCCCGGCGGACGACCTGAGCGACCCTGCGCCGGCAACAACCTTTGCCCATCTGGATGCTACAACGGTTTTGAGCCGGAGCATCTCCTCGCTGGGTATTTATCCGGCGGTAGATCCGCTGGAATCCAGCAGCCGGATCCTGACCCCCGATGTCGTCGGTACCGAGCATTACGAGGTTGCCCGGGACGTTCAGCGCATCCTTCAGCGGTATAAGGAATTGCAGGATATCATTGCGATTATGGGTATGGATGAGCTTTCTGAGGAAGATAAGCTGACCGTATCCCGTGCGCGGAAAATCCAGCGTTTCCTTTCCCAGCCGTTCAGCGTAGCGGAGCAGTTCACCGGTATGGAGGGCAAATATGTCCCGCTGAAAGATACGATCCATGGCTTCCGCGAAATTATCGACGGGAAGCATGACGATCTTCCGGAGTCGGCTTTCCTGTTCGTGGGCACGATTGAGGAAGCCGTAGAAAAAGCCAAGACGATGGGTGCCTGACCGTCTGCCAGAAAAGGAGTAAACGCCAATGACGACATTTCAATTACAGATCGTCACGCCGGACGGCCTGCTTTTTGAGGGCGAAGCCGAGCGGCTGGTGGCGCGGACCATCGACGGGGACGTTTGCATTCTGGCGCGGCATACCGAGTATGTAACCGCTTTGGGAATGGGGCAGGCCCGCGTTACGATTGACGGGAAGGTACGCAAGGCGGCTTGTATCGGCGGGATGCTGAGCGTTTCAGGCGGCCGGGTACGGATTGTGGCGACCACCTTTGAGTGGGCGGAAGAGATTGACCTGGAGCGTGCGCAGCGTGCCCGTGAGCGCGCGGAAGAACGTCTGAAGCAGCAAAAGGATACCCGCGAGATTCAGCTTGCGGAGGCAAAACTCAAGCGGGCGCTGGTTCGTTTGAACGCGAGCCGCTGAGGAATAATTGGATGCAAAAACAGCTTCTCTGAAAAGAGAAGCTGTTTTTATGTTTTTTTGTGGGAGAGAGCGGGGCGGAGCCTCGCATTCGGATGCAGGGCGAGGCCTTGCCTACCCTAGTCGATCTGTGGGGCTGCGCGCCCCACACCCCGCCCCATTTCTTTGGACGCCCAAAGAAATGGGGGAAAGAAATGCGCCAAGGGAGTCCCCTTGGATCCCCGATCCGCGTAGGCGACCGGGTTGCAGACCGTAGGAGCCTCT
>CANSRB010000002.1 GCA_947649285.1 uncultured Clostridia bacterium | reverse complement strand
CGCATTTTATGCGCGGACAGGCAAGGCCTGACTTGAAAATCGGGTGATGATTTTCAAGTGTGCCGACTATAAACGGGCTTTTTGCCCTTCAGGAAGAAGTATTCCCCAAGTATTGGCAATTTATAGTCGGGGATGCTCAAAAAGTGAAAAAAGAGGCTTTATTCTTGGCTGTTTTCCGCAATGACTCGGAACTCCGACCGCAACGGCAGATCAAGGGCGCTCCGCCCGGCAAAGACGTCGAAATCCCCGGGTTCCACCGCCCATTCATACGCCGCGTTCAGGAAGCGGAGCTCCTGGAATCCAAGCCGGAAGCTCAGCCGACGGCTTTCTCCCGGATCCAGGCCGATCCGTTGGAATCCTTTCAGCTCCAGCGTCGGGCTGACCAGGGAGGTGAACCGGTCGTTCAGGTAAAGCTGGGCGACCTCCTCTCCATAGCAGTTCCCGGTATTGGTAACGGTAAAGGAAATTTCGATTCCCCCATCAGCGGGGATTTCCGCCGCAGAAAGATGCAGGTCGGAATAGCTGAATTGGGTATAACTCAGCCCATAGCCGAAGGGGTAGAGCGGGTTCCAGTCCATCTCCACATATTTTTTGCCTCCGGCTGGTTTCCGTCCATAATGGCAGGGGATCTGGCCGACATGACGGGGATAGGAGATCGGGAGACGCCCGGAGGGGTTTACCTCGCCGAACAGGATTTCCGCAGCAGCCTGGCCGCCCATCAGCCCGTTAAACCCGGCTTGCAGGATCGCTGGGATGTGCGCCTGTTCCCACAGGCAGGAAACCGGCCGGCCGGTATTCAGTACCAGGACTACCGGCGTTCCGGTGGCATAGACCGCTTTGAGGAAATCCAATTGTTTCCCCGGCAGATCCAGCGTAATCCGGTCAAAGTTTTCCCCGCTGGTTTCGGCGGAGTCCCCTAATGCAACGATGGCGATCTCGGCCTGCTTAGCCAGCTCCAGAGCGCGGTCGATGGTTTCCAGCCCGGAATCACATCCGAAGATGACCCGGGGCGCTCGCGCGTCGTTCCGGAATTCGATCTTGACTTCATAGCTTTCCCCGCGTTTCAAGCGGACCGGTACCATCTGATTGGCGTCCTTTTCTTCCCAGCCGTCCACCAGCAGTTCCCCGTTAAGCCAAAGGCGCATACTGTCCGGCGTGCTCAGTCCCAGCCGCCCTTCAAAGGTAGAACCCAGCCGGATGGTGCCGGTCCAGCGGACGCAGAACCCGCTGGAGTCCACCTTGTCGTCCGGCGGGAGATAGATCCAGTTGAAATTGATCTGGGGATCGAGCCGGGTTAAAACCGGTTCGCCGGAAAAATCGGAGCCGTTGAAATATTCCCCGGTAAATCCATAGTCATGCGGGGCGATCCCGGCCTCGGGGCGGGGAGAGGGATGCACCCACCAGCGTTCAACCGGACGGATTTCCGACCCCAGGATATTGCAGCCCTTGTCGATCAGCAGCTCCGCCTCGGGCAGCAGCGCACGGATCCCGTCCGCCAGGGTCACGGCGGGTTCATCAGGCTCGATAAAATAGTCCCCAAAGACCGGCTTATCGGCATTAGGGCCGAGCAGCGCAATCTTTTTCAGGGTTTTCGGCAGCGGAAGGAGATTCCCCTCATTTTTCAGAAGCACGGCGGATTTGCGGGCGATTTCCAGTGCGGTTTGCCGATGGGCGGCGCAGCGGGCACGCTCTCCGGAAAGGGATTCGTCGGTAAAGGGCTGTTCGAACAGGCCCAGCGCGAATTTACAGCGGAGGACGCGGGAAACCGACAAGTCGATATCCGCCATCTCAATACCGCCCTCTTCCAGCAGCTCTTTCATCAGGCGGCGGTAGTCCTCATGGGAATAGTCGGCCAGCTGGACGTCTACACCGGCTTTGACCGCCTTTTTCAGCGCTTCTTTGGGGGAATCGGCGGAAGCATGGGCGGTGTGCTGCATAATGATCGCTGTCATATCCGCGCGAACAAAGCCGGGCATCCCCCACTCTTCCCGGAGAACCTCGGTGAGGAGGTTCCGGTCGGAAATCACCGGCTGCCCGTCGATGGAGTTATAGGAGGCCATGGCATTGAACGCGCCGGCTTCCCGAACGGCGGCTTCAAAGACCGGCATACAGTAAGAGAATACATCATGGCGGCCCATGGTGGTCGGCGCGCAGTTCAGCCCGCCGATCGGGTTCCCATAGCCGGTGTAGTGCTTCAGCTCGGAGAGAACGTGCCGGTCAGTTTTCAGGTCGTCCGGGGAATCTCCCTGAAGCCCCCGGACGACGGCAGCCCCCATTTTGGCGGAAAGATACGGATCTTCGCCGCAGGTTTCCTCGGTGCGGCCCCAGCGGGGATCCCTGGCCAGATCCAGTACCGGCGCCCAGATTTCATGGATCCCTTTGGCGCGGGCCTCCGCCGCAACGCCTTCCCCCATCCGGCGGGCCAGCGCAGGCTCGAAGGAGGCTGCCATGGTGATTTGCTGGGGGTAGATGGTGCAGTCCGGACGGAACAGCCCGTGCAGCCCCTCTTCCGAAATCAGGAAAGGGATACCGAGCCGGGTCTGCTCCTTCGCGTATTTTTGCAGGATGTTGTAGCAGCGGGCATCCCCTTCCCGGCGTTGGAGCCGTTCGCGGCAGTAGCTCCGATCTGGCTCAGGGATTTTTTCCCAGTCAATGCCCATCAGGTCCTGATCGATTTGATCCAGTTTTTCCTCCAGCGTCATTTGGGCGATCAGCGCGGAGATTTCCTTGGAAAAGGAATGGCGGTCGGTTTTCATAGCAGTTCATCCTTCCTGTTTTGTAGGTTCGGCGGCTTGATTGTCTGCATTATATAGAAAAGAAGCGGGATTTTCAAGAGGCACGTGGCACACAACGGAAAAAAGGCTTCCTTGGCCGGCCACAGCCAGGGAAGCCTTTCGGGTTTATTCAGCTGTTCGATCGCTTCGGATTCATGGCCGGTGTCCAGGTGGGAAAGCGGATCAGAACCTCCCATGCCTTTATTTTACAGCCGTAAAGAAGAATCTGCGGAAGCCAAGCATCACTTCCCCGCTGTTCTGAAGGGGATAAACCGCTTTTGCGCGTTCTATGATTTCATTCTCGAAAGCTCTTCCATGCGCTTGATCCAAACAATCGAGATAAGGGCGAAGCCGCGTACCCTTTACCCAATCCACCAGTGCCCGGTGATCTGGGAGCGGATGATAATAGTGAATCTCCCACAGATCAAACGAGGAGGAACAGGCGGTCAGAATGTTAAAATATTCCGCCGGTGTAAGCGTTTCGTTCGGCTGGAGTTTTACCTTTTGCAGCCCCCATTTGGTTTCTGCCGCGATCTCTTTTATAATTTGAAACAACGGCTCTTCGCTGTTCATCGGAATCTGGACCGCCAAAACACCTTTTTCGTTTAATTTACTCATCAGAGCCGGGATCAGGACCGTATGATTCGGAATCCATTGCAGACAAGCATTGGAGAACAACAGATCATACTTCCCTTCCAAATCCAAAGCGTCGCAAAGCTTAAATTTCAGCCTGGGATACCGGGCTTTTGCCTTTTCAATCATGTTGGGGGATGAATCGATCCCGACTAGCTCTGCCTTTGGAAAATATTCTGCGACTGCAGAGGTGCTGTTTCCCGGTCCGCAGCCGATATCCGCAATCGTATGGGGATCAGATTTTAGGCGCATAAGCAAATCCCTTACCGGTTGTGTCCGCTGCTTTTCAAATTTCAAATATTGCAAAGAGTTCCAGTCTGACATGATCGATTCCTCCAATTTTACAGGCGTATACGCCCGGGAAAAGTGATGGCGGGATTGGCCTGTCCGTTTTTTCAGATTTGTACAATCTCTGTCTGGGTTTGGAACAGCGAAGGCTCTATGGTCTGGTATTCCCGCAGAAGGCCTGCGTAGACCAGCTCCTTGTCCTCCAGCTCGTAAAAATAGGAGGGACGGTAGGTATGGATGTCCCGGGTAATGGGACGGACTCCGCAAAGCTGGATGGCTTCGGCTACAAATTCAGAGCAGAAATAGGTGTTTTTCCGTGCGATAGAGAATCCCAGCCGGGTGGCGATCATCCCCAATACATTATAGTGGAACTGATCTTTGGCGGCATAGCAATCCTCCAGGTAATTTTTGGTGCGAAGATAGACTTCCCGGCTGACGGGCAAACGGTAAACCTCCGCGTAAGTATCCGAAAAGCGGGCATAGAAGCCCCGGTCGCGGTCTTCCTGTACGAATCCTCCGTAAAAAGCGTTGTACAAATACCGCCTGCCAAAGCTGTACATACAATGCAGGGAGGGTTCGACCGCCAGGCTGCTGTGATTGATCCGGTCGCCGGTGAAGCGCTTGATCAGCTTGGCCGGAAGCGAGCTGGAGCTTGATAAAATCAAATAAACGTAATCCTGCATCCGGGATTTCTCCTTTCTGGCCCTGCGGCAAAAACGGCCTTGATGCGATCCCATAGAAAAACCATGTAGGTCAAGTATACCAGGGAATCTGGCCGGATGCAACGGCAAACGGCTTGTTTTCACAAATTCCCACTCGGCTTGGTGGGGAGGATCCCCTGGTAATCAAAGGCGGGGATAAAGCTTTCTTCTGCGGAGGAACCCTCCTGGATAAACCCGTTTTCGATCCCGAGTTCCGCCGCGAAATCGACAAAATCGTCGTATTCTTCAGGGGAAACCCGGTGGTCCAGCTCCGGGAAGCCGGGTACGTGGTTCAAGGGGGTGTATTGGCTCATCAAGCTGTAAAAAATCCGGTTCCCATACTGCTCGAATACCCGGCAAAGCAGAGCCTTCCCATCCTCCAGCAGGCCGGGAAGGAGCAGGTGGCGAAGAATGACTCCCCGCTGCATGGCCGGGAACCCACCGTCCGGCGGGGAGTTGTCAAATACCGGTTCCCCAACCTGAAGGGTCATTTCCTCCAGCGCCGCCCAAGCCCAGTGCGGATAATCCGCCGTGCCTGAATATCTCCCCGCCATCCTGGAAGAGAGATACTTGAAATCAGGCAAATAAATATCCACCAATCCATTCAGACGGCGGAGGCTTTCCGGTTTTTCATAGCCGCTGCTGTTCCAGACGACCGGGATGCTCAGGCCCTGGGCTTTAGCCCGTTCCAGCGCTTCCGCAATCTGGGGAAGATAGTGGGTCGGCGTGACCAGGTTGATATTCCGGGCGGATTGGGCCTGAAGCTCCAGGAAGATTTCCTCCAGCCGTCCTTCCGGCAGCTCCAGCCCGAACATATTGGCGCTGATTTCCCGGTTCTGGCAGAAAACACATCCCAGGCTGCACCCGGAGAAAAAGACCGCTCCCGAGCCGCTTTTTCCGGAAAGGCAGGGCTCTTCCCAGAAGTGCAGGGCGGCGCGGGCCGCTTTGATCTTAGCCCCAGCCCCGCAGAAGCCGGTCTGTCCCTTCAGCCGGTTAACCCCGCATTCCCGTGGGCAGATCCGGCAGCAGCGCAGCAGGGCGGCGGTTTCTTGTGTCATGATGTTCCTCCTGAAAAAGGGAAGGCCCTCTGCAAGGGCCTTCTGTTTGGTTATAGACCGGCTTTCTGTAATGCCCAAAGAAATAGGGCGGGGCGCGGAGCCCCACAAATCGGCCGTGCCGCCCCGCTCGGGGGCTGGTGTGCGGGAAAGCCGGTGCGTAAAAGGTGAGTTTGCGGGGCTGCGCCCCGCGCCCCTTCGCGGCAAAGGCCGCGATTTTGATGCGAGGCTCATGCCGCCCCGCGCCGGGCAGACGCCTTTCTTTGATTGCGCTCAAAGAAAGGGTCCAAAGAAACGCGCTTGTGCCTTCAGGCAATCGCGGCGCAGCACTCCGGCACAGCCGGAACCAGGCCCTTTAGGACGATTGTCTGGGGTTATCGTTGTTCTCCTTCTGCAAGCTTGGAAAGTTATAGGGAAACGCCTCGCCCCACAAATCATACGTCCCGTCCGCTCGGGGGCTTGCGCGCTTGAAAGCCGGATCCTTTTTATAAGACCGCTTTCCGTCTGGTTACTGAATCACTTTATCCCGTACTTCGGCAGTCAGCTTTTCGATCAGCGCCTCCAAACTCAGCTGGCCGATATCGCCGTCCTTCCGGGAACGGACGCCGACGCTGTCCGCCTCGACCTCCTTGTCCCCGACAATCAGCATATAGGGCACCTTTTCCAGCTGGGCTTCCCGGATCTTATAACCGATCTTTTCACTGCGGCTGTCCAGCTCGACCCGGAATCCCGCCTGGCTCAGACGGTCGGAAACAGCCTGGGCATATTCATGCTGGCGTTCGCTGATCGGCAGGATTTTTACCTGGGTTGGTGCCAGCCAGAGCGGGAACGCCCCTGCATATTTTTCGATGAGCAAGGCCAGCGTCCGCTCATAGCAGCCAATCGAGGTGCGGTGGATGATATACGGGTTCTTTTTACTGCCGTCCATATCGACATACTCCATCCCGAATTTCTCCGCCAGCAGCTGGTCGATCTGGATGGTAATCAGCGTGTCTTCCTTGCCATGGACGTTCTTGATCTGGATATCCAGCTTAGGCCCATAGAATGCCGCCTCGCCGACCCCGACGGCATAGGGGATGTCCAGATCATCCAGGATCTTCTTCATGATGGACTGGGCCTCATCCCACTGCTCCGGCGTCCCGATGTATTTCTCCCGGTCCTCCGGATCCCACTGTGAAAACCGATACGAAATATCTTCATATAACCCCAGGGTCTTGAGCATATAGATCGCCAGTTCCAGACAGCTCTGGAACTCCTGCTCCAGCTGGGAGGGCAGACACATCAGGTGCCCTTCCGAGATGGTGAACTGACGTACCCGGATCAGGCCGTGCATTTCGCCCGAGCTTTCATTGCGGAAGAGGGTCGAGGTTTCATTATAACGCAGCGGCAGATCCCGATAAGAGCGTTTTTTGCTGAGGTAGGCCTGGTATTGGAAGGGACAGGTCATGGGGCGGAGGGCAAAGACTTCGCTGTCCTTGGACTCGTCACCCAGGACAAACATCCCTTCTTTATAATGATCCCAATGCCCCGAAACCTTATAAAGGTCGCTTTTGGCCATATAGGGGGTCTTGGTGAGCTGCCAGCCCCGGCGCTGTTCCTCGTCCTCGACAAAGCGCTGGAGCAGCTGGAGCACCCGGGCCCCTTTGGGCAGAAGGATGGGAAGGCCCTGCCCGATCAGCTCCGAGGTGGTGAAATAGCCCAGCTGCCGTCCGAGCAGGTTGTGATCCCGCCGTTTGGCTTCTTCCATCCGGGCCAGGTGTTCTTCCAGCAGGCTGGCCTTGGGGAACGCCGTGCCGTATATCCGGCAAAGCTGCGGGTTGGAAGCGTCCCCCCGCCAATACGCGCCGGTGCAGGCCGTCAGTTTCAGGGCCTTCAGCGGGGCGGTACTCAGCAGATGCGGGCCAGCACAGAGATCCAGGAATTCCCCCTGCTCGTAGAACAGGATAGCCTCGCCTTTTCCGGCGTGTTCCTCGGCAAGCTCTACTTTATAGGGTTCGCCCCGTTCTCCCAGCTTGCGGACAGCCTCTTCGGGAGAAAGCTCCAGCCGATGCAGCTCGAGGTTTTCCTTGACGATTTTTTTCATCTCGGCTTCCAGCTTGTCCAGATCCTCGGGGGAAAAGGGGGTCTCAACGTCAAAATCATAATAAAACCCGTTTTCGATGGCCGGGCCGATCGCCAGCTTGGCGTTCGGATAAAGCCGCTTGACCGCCTGGGCCAGTACATGGGAGGCCGTGTGCCAGAATGCGTGCTGTCCGTCGGGATGGTCGAAGGTCAGGAACTCCAGCTCGCAGTCCTCGGTCAGCGGGGTGCGGAGATCCTGTACCTGGCTGTTTATCCGGCAGGCGCAGGCGGATTTATACAGCCCGGCGCCCAATTCCTTGGCGACCTCTGCTGCCGTAATGCCGGATGGGAAACAGCGGACTTCGCCGCCTTTTAACGTAATATTCATCATGCTCCTCCTTTTGAATGGTTTAAACAAACATTTCTCTATTTTGATGGATCAAAAAACGCCTCATCCCGGTCCCTCAGGTCAAAAACCAAGAAGAAACAGGGATGAAGCGTTCGCTCCACGATTCCACCCAAATTCCCTGCCGGAAGGCAGGACACTCGAAACCGCTGTAACGGGCGGTCAATACCCGGCGGGATTCACGGAAAAAGCGTTGGCCCGCACTCAGAGGGCGGTAGCAGGGTTTCCGCCGGCCGGCGCATTTTCAGCCTGGATGCGCTTCTCTTGGGGCCGGATAAAGGAAAACCGCTTTCCTCGTCGTCGTTTGGCTCTATCATAGCATGAAGGAGGCGGGAAGTCAAGCCTCCCCTCCGCAGGGCGCAATAGGAGGCTGTGTTCCGCGATTTAAATGCGAGGCTCATATCGCCCCGCGCCAGGCATTTCCTTTTCTTTGAGCGATCAAAGAATGGAACAGGGATACTTATTACTTTGCTCGTATTGTTGATGATCATGGGGATTATTCTGACTCTCAAAATAAAATAAAATAAATCCAGGAGGGATTTGCCATGAAAAAATATAAACGCTGGATCTGCCTTTTTGCTGTGTATCCCCTATGGGACTGGGATGATCATCTGTGTGATTGCGGCTTGGTTTTTCCATAGAAAGCATCAAAAATTCCTTTGAATTCAAACAGCGGCGGTTCATTGGAACCGTCGCTGTTTATATGCTGTGACAAAAAACGATGCCGTTTGCAGCCTCAAAGGGAAAGGGCATTGCATCCCAAACGGAAATGAAGAACCGGATCAGGAGATGTTCGCGGTTTCCTTCAGCTTGAACTTGGCGACCATCTCCCGAAGCATCGTTGCCTGGCTGGACAGCTCTTCACTGGCGGCAGCGCTGGCCTCCGCTGTGGAGGCGTTGCTCTGCACAACGCTGGCAATTTGCTCAACCCCGTGCGTAATTTCCTCTGTATTGGCGGCCTGCTGCTTGGTATATTCTGCAATGCCGCCGACCAGATTGCTCATGTTGTCGGCCTGGGTGACAACCGTCAGGATGGCGTCTGATGTATTTTGAGCGGCATGAACCCCTTCGTTCATGGATTTTACCGTCTGCCCCAAAAGGATCGTTGTTTCTTGGGCCGCTTCGGAGGATTTTCCGGCCAGACGCCGGACTTCGTCTGCAACTACCGCAAAGCCTTTTCCGGCTTCACCAGCCCGGGAGGCCTCTACAGCGGCATTCAGCGCCAAAATATTGGTCTGGAAAGCGATATCCTCAATCGTCTTGACGATTTTGTTGATTTCGGCGGAATTGTCGCTGATTTTCTGGATGACCTCGGTGAGGTTCTTCATCTTGTCGTTGCTCTCGAGAAGGCCTTCCTTCACAGAATGCGCAATGCGGTCTGCCTCCCGGGCGCCTTGGGCAACCTTGTGGATGCTGTCGGATACCGAATCAATGTGGCTGGCCAAAGTGTCCACCTCAGCGGACTGTTCTGTAGATCCCTGGGAAAGGGTAATAGCGCCGCTGGAAACCAGCTCCGCCCCTGCGGCCACATCCCTTGAGGCAGAGCGCAGCTGCCCCATGGTGCCGTTCAGCGCACTGGAGATTTCATCCAGAGAGCGTTTGATTTTGGCGAATTCCCCGGTGTAGTCATTTTCCAGCGAAAAGGCCAGGTTCCCCTCTGCGATTTCGTAGAGCGTCCGGGAAATTTCGTCAATGTATCGGACATAGTCCCGAAGCCGGACCGTGACCTGATTAAAATTATTCGCCAGCACACCTAGCTCGTCGTTGGACTGATAATGGATTTCCTGATTCAGTTCCCCTTCTGCGATCTGCGTCGCCACGCGGCTCAGCTCAATTACAGGCCGGCCGATGACGCGCCGAACCTGAATGATAATCAGAAACAGCATCGCCGCGACAGCCAGTACCGCCAATACCAGGATCGCGGTCGCCAGCTCATAGAGCTCCTGTAAGACTTCTGAACGGGACACATAGGCTACCGCTTTCCAGTTGCTTCCTGGAACGTCCGCAACCTGAATATAGGTATTGTCGTAAACCGACAGCCCTATTTTTCCCCCACGGATTTGCTCGGCAGCGTAGTCATACATTTCGGAGCCGATATGGTTCAGGTTTTTCCCGGTCATGGCGGGGTCCTGATGCCCAATAATCGTATCCGTAAGGGTGTCTACCAGGAAAATGCCGCCGGTTTCCTCCAGTTGGATTCCGCTGACAATTTTGGAGATGGAGTCCAGATAGAGGTCTGCTGCGGCAACGCCGCGCACAGCTCCGCTGCGGGACTTCAGCACGCCGGAAACAGCGACGACATAAGACTGGGAGTTTTCATCCAGATAAACGTTGCCTAGGGTGAAATCCTCCGATTGCAGGCCCTCCCGATACCAGGCTTTTAATAAAGGATCGTAATCCGCACCAGGCACGAAAGAAGCGTGATACAGCTCTCCATCGGTGGTGGCGACATACAGCCCGGCAGGGTAAGCACTGTCCGGGTCTACCGTATGCTTGATATAGGCTTTCAGGTCGGAGGCGTCCATATCCTCATACTGGATGGTGTCCCGCTGCAATTCCAGCGAGGTCATGGTTTTATTCATCCAGGCGCGGGTCTCCTGAATGGCTTCCTCCGTCGTAGCCTGGATCAGGTTTTCGCTTTTTTCCAGCAGCGCATGGGACATTTGAATGTAGACAATCGCCAGCAGGACTGCCAGTGCAAGGATAACGCTGCCAATGATCGCAACCACCAGTTTTCCTGTGATTCCCCAGCTTTTGCGTGCGGCAGATGTCGCTGAGATCCTTTCTTTCCCGTTTTTCATAGTGCTCACTCTCCTCACCGGTTTCTTTTGGTTTCTGTTCGTCCCTATTCGAAAAAGCAGTGAGGCAAGCGCTGCCTGCATTCAAACAAGACGCAGATTTGTTTCATACAGATTGAAATTATCCTTATTATATCAAACAAAACAAGAAAGTACAAGCTATTATGACAGAAATTGTGCATTTCAGGGAAAATAAAATGTCCTAAGGCGAGCCTTGGGGCAGCTTTAGGAGCAAGTGTTCGGAATTTATAAGGTTTCTGCAATAGGAAGCGTTCCTTTATTCAAGGGGGCGTTTACGATTAGAAAAAGCTGTAAAAATAGAACGGTCAGTCTTCTTCCTTCTTTACTTCGTCGACCGCGACCTGGACTGAGGCAATCACAAAGGCGGAAAAGGTGCAGCTTTTTATTCCGGATGAGATTTTTCACCTTGCGATGCTTATTTGCTGTACTCAAAATAAAAGCTGGGTCTGAATACGACTGCATTCAGACCCAGCTTCGTGGTACGCCCGGCGGGATTCGAACCCACGACCTTTTGATTCGTAGTCAAACACTCTATCCAGCTGAGCTACGGGCGCATACACAGGAAGATTTCCCATGTGCTTGATTATTATATCATGCAAAAAACCAAATGTCAAGCCGAAATTTGGTTTTTTAAGAAAAGTTAGCGACCAAACCTGTAAGCCGAGTTCTGTCGTGTATCGTAATCTATCTTGGCAAACAGTCGCCTATCTGCTCCCTGCCACCTGTCAGGACCGTCGGACCAACGATAACATCCTGGTCGGTGTTGCATCGGATAGGGTTTACATAGCCGTATGCTCCCGCATACGCTGGTGAGCTCTTACCTCGCCTTTCCATCCTTACCCGTAAACGGGCGGTATCTCTCTGTTGCACTGGCCCTGGAGTCGCCTCCGGCTGCGGTTAGCAGCTATCCTGTCCTGTGATGCTCGGACTTTCCTCACAAAGGGGAACCCCCTCTGCGCTACGATACGGTTTGCTCGCAGGAAGTATTGTAGCGGATTTGAAACGGTTTGTCAAGAGGGTGCCGGTTTCTGAAAATGTCCTCTCGCGCATTTTATGAGGGGATCAAGCTTTCAAGAGGAGCCGTCCCCCGAGCTGCCGAGACATCCCGTCCTAATGCCGGAGGCTTCCAATCAAGCAGCCGCCCGATAACCTGGAAGTTATGGAGCCGGGCGAAGAAATGCAAACCCTTTTTCAATCACATAGGCCATGCCGTCTCTGCCCGGAATATGCCCACTGTTTTTCACGACGGCAAAATGAAGATTTTCATTTCCGGATTCCTTTACAAAGGCTTCCACGCCTTTCGTTGATGTGACGATATCGGTATCGCCCTGCAGGATCAAATACGGAACGGTAACGCTTTTCAGACTGCTTCTCAAGTTCAAAAGAATCAGTTCCTGAAACAGCGACTGATTCTTTCGTGTTCCGTTGACAGCTACAGCCTTGAAATCTTTTATCGAGTAATCAGGGCTGGTGAGCAGTCCCCAAATGACTTTTTCCATTGGCGTTCTGCCGCCGTTTTTCGCCTGATAACCTTCGGTGTGATGGCGGATTAGTGCCGCCATAGCCATGATATCCTTTTGCCCGATGGAATCGACCGTCTTTAAATACGCCAGATCTTCTTTTTCTTTCCTGCTCAGTGCGGCGTTTTCCAGTGTATCGAATACCTCCTGGTTAAAAAACAGATTCGTTGTCACCTGGCCGTAAACCAGAATACGGTTGATTAGTTCGGGAACTCGGACGGCGGCGTTCGCTGCCAGAACCGAACCCCAGGAAACACCGAACAGATTGATTGGATTCTCGGGAAAATCGTTCCGGACAGCTTTGACTAAGTCTACCGTCATTTGGGTATAGCTGTCAACAGAAAAAGTATCGTCAATGGGATAATCGTTCATGCCGCAGCCAAGCTGATCCCAATAAACCAGAATAAACGGATCCGTGATCTCCGGGAACATCCCTCGGCTTCCCGCACAAAAGGGAACGGGCGAGCCGGGGCCCCCGTGAAGATAAATGATGATCGGAGAGCTGCTGTTTTTCCCTTCCAATAAGACTTTTTGAGGATATCCATTTAGAGTATACGTTTTTATTTTGGAAACCTGACAGCTTCCTATGTACTTTTTTCGCTTGCCCATGGCTCCTCCTTTGGCTGTGGTTCGCCAGCTTGGTAGGGCGGAAGTCCTATTCCAACAATGCTTTTGTTAAGAGGGGTTTACCGGTTCATCTTCTCCACCAATTCCTTCGGTTTCACCGTCATTTCGACCCAAGCCGGAAGGAATCCGCTTTTCACGGCGTTCCGGGCCGACCGGATATTCGACCAGGCGCAGCAGTAGAACGGGACTTTCCCCCGTTCCAGCGTTTCGACAGCCAGACGGCTGGTCAGCGCGGAAGCGATCCCCCGCCTGCGGTAATCCGGCAATACATCGACCCCGATCTGCCACATCCCGGCACAATCCGCAGAGCATCCGGCCAGCCCGACCAGCCGATCCCCATCGTAAGCCCCCACCGCTAGAATGTCCAGTTTTTTCCGTTCTTGGCAGAGCGCATTGCTCCATTCCGGCTGGTAGAGATCGGCGAAATCCGTCGGTTCCAACAGCTCCAGCCGGTAATTACAGGGCAGCCGTCTCATTTTTTCCATATCGGGCAGGAAATACTCAGCCATAAAGCAGACCTTCTGTCCCTTTTCATTCATCCGGCTGTCCAGCCAATGCAGGTTCGGGGTTTCGAAGCAGTGGAAAAACTCAAATTTCCCGATATATTCTTCGACGATCCCACGGTATTCCTCTTTGACGGATGCAACAATATTGTTCCCATAGGATACCAGGTTGCAGGCGATTGGTTCTTTGTAATAGCTTCGGGCAAGAGGGCCGATCCGGGAGAGAACCACCCGGTTTGTGGAGGCGGCAAAATCCTCCGGATCACAGTTGATATCAAAGGCGGACTGCGCCATGGCAATCCGCAGGATTTCCTGATTGGTCATTATGATTCACCTGCTTTTATACTAATTCCCAATAAAAACGATGCAGTCGTTTTATTGGGCCGCAGAACGCGGTCCGGCGGCGCAGCCGCCAAGAACGTTGTCAGTACTTTCCGTGATACGCCGCGATAAAAAGATTTTAATCTTTTTATCAAGAAATCGTATTAGTTTGATGGTCTCCTGATACAGCGTCAGGGCCCTGCCTTTTTATCCGGAGGTGGGAAGTCAGCGCGGTCCCGCCGGCCGCCAGGATAGGCAGGGCGAAAAAGCCGAACAGCAGGGCGGGGCCGAACCACCAGGGAAGTCCCGCGGTTTCCTGCTCTCTCCATTGCAGGAGAAACACACCGGAGAGCAGGGATGGGATCAGCAGGAACCCCGCCAGGAATGCACAGGCAGTGTTCCTCCGGCGGAGCCATTTCTCTTTGGGTTTCATCAGCGCCCGGAGCCTTTCTCCTCCAAGTGGGATTCCAGAAAGCGGAGGACATCTTCATAAACCTCGGTGCGGTTGGTTTCATTCAGGATTTCATGCCGGCCCTTCTCATAAAGCTGGATGGAAACCTCTTTTACACCGGCCTTTTTCAGATTTTCATAAACCTCCCGGACGCCCTTGGAGAAATTCCCGACCGGGTCGTCGCCGCCGCTGGTAATCAGGATGGGCAGCTCCTTGGGGACACGCTCCGCCCATTTCATCCCGCTGACGGAATCCAGCAGGGTGAACAGGTCGCGGTAGGCTGCCGCTGAAAACTGGAAGGTACAGAGCGGGTCGCGGTCATATTTACGCACGACTTCCGGGTCCCGGCTGAGCCAGGCGTTGGGGGAGCCGCCGTCCTTGAAGCGGCGGGAATACATCCCGGTGCTCTGGCTGCGGAGGAAGCTGCTCAGGTAACGGCTTCCCCGCCGCCGGATGGTCCATTCCGCCAGTTTGATTGCTGTTTTGGAAAGGGGGTTGCTGCCGCTGGTCCCCATGATGACAGCCCCGTCCAGCAGGCCTTGGCTGCCGTATTTAGCCAGGTAACGCCGCGCGATAAAGGAACCCATGCTGTGCCCCAGCAGGAAATAGGGCAGATCCCCGTACTGCCGCTTGATGAGGAGCGTCAGCTTCCGGACATCGGCCGGAAGCAGGTTGTGCCCGTTCTTTTCCCCGAAGTATCCCAGGGTATTGGAGCGCTGGGCCATTTCCCCATGGCCGAGATGGTCGTTCCCGCAGACCAGGATCCCCTGCCGGCAGAGGAAGCCGGCGAAGTCCTCATAACGGTCGATATATTCGCACATCCCGTGCGAAATCTGCAAAACGGCCCGGATCGGGCTATCCGCCGGTTCGTAAACAACATAGCGGAGAGTATGTTTTTCGTCGCTGCTCCGGTAGGAGCCTACAATTTTTCGATAAGCCATTCAAGTCGCCTCTTTTCTTTCAGGAAAGCAGCAGGATGGTGACGCCGGGGTTCATGCTTTTGAGCTTGGCGCGGATTCGCGGATGGCGCAGCCCTTTCTGCACCATGGTTTGAAGGACGGTCCCTCCCGACCAGCCGTGGATGACCGTGACCTCCTTCACGGAGGGTTCCACCCGGTCCAAGAACTGCCCGAGATAGCGTTTGGCCTGATCCCGGTTCATATGGTGGATATCCACCTCAACGGCTGTGCGGGCCAGGGATTGTTTCATGTTCCGTACTCCTTCGGCCGGGCTGTTCAGTAGCTGTCCCGGATGATGTTTTTCGCTTGGCTGACCAGCTGGCGGTCGTTGTCATAGCTCAGCATGGTGGCGGCGTGGTTGATCTCGACCCATTTGATTTTGGCGATTTCTTCTTCCTGCGGGACATAGTCGTAGGAAGTGGCCTTGGCCAGAAAATAAACGACATCTTTGGTTACTTCTTTTTTGGGCAGGTAGGTGATGACCCGGCGGAAGCTGGTATCCAGGATCACATCGATCCCGGTTTCCTCCTTGATTTCCCGGACAGCGGTTTCCTCTTCGGTTTCACCGGCTTCCACATGGCCTTTGGGGAAAGACCAGTGCCCGCCGTTCTGGTTTTTAATCAGCAGAAGCTCGGTGTTGCCGTGGAATTTGCGATAGATAATCGCCCCGCAGGATTTCTCATACTGCATAGCGTGCCTCCTTCTGTGTTGGGACCTGCTTGAAGGACAGCGGTTTGACCGAAAAATACAGACTGCCCTGCGGAGTGCAGGCAGGGCGGCATTGGCCCGGAAAATTTAACAGCAGCCGGTGTTTCCGGCAAAATGAACAGCCGCTTGTATTTTTCAAACAGGTTCTAAAGATAAATCATTCTTATTATAACACAACGGGCGGCAGATTTGTTGCAATTTTCTGAATATCTTTGCAGATTTCATTGATTTTTGCCTTGGATTATACTAAGATAGAAGCAACACAATGGGGAATTGCCGCCGGCGTTTTCCCATCCGTGACGATTAAGGGTCAGCAGAAGGAAGGGACGGGTTTTATGGCGCTGCCAATGCTTTGGTTTGGGATCCCGTTTCTTTTTGCGACGTTTCTGGCGGCAAAGCTCCCGTTTGAAGCAAACTGGGCGCTTTGCTTTTTCTTTTCAGGGAGCCTACTCTTTCTGCCGTTCCTGCCCCGCTCCAAGAGGGCGCGGGCTTGGGTGCTGCTTTTTGCTGTTTTCGCAGGCTGTTTCCATTTTACCCTGCGGGAACAGTGGGGAAGCCCGGAACTCCCGGCAGAGGGGCGGACCGTTTCGCTTTCCGGTGAAGTCCGCCGGGTAGAGGAACGGGAAGGCGGAAGCCTGCGTTATCTGCTTCAGGCCGGAGGGACGGGCTGCCTGGTGTACAGCCGGGAGGATCTTTCTGTCCGGGCTGGGGACCGGATGACGGTACAGGGGACGGTGCTTTCAATGGAGGGGACGCCGGATTTTGATTTGGCGGAATACTATGGTTCGCTGGGGATTGACCTGAGTGTTTATGCCCGCCGGCTTTCGGTTGAACCGGTGGAAAATCCGGGGATTCCGGCCTGTTTGGAGCGGTTCCGGAGTTTTCTCAGCCAAACGGCGGCCAGCCGGCTGGAAAGCCCCTATGCAGGGATGGTGCAGACCCTCCTGCTGGGTGAAGACGGGAAGCTGGATCCCAGGCTGGAGTTGGATGCCCGGCGTTCCGGGACCAGCCATGTTTATGTGATTTCGGGACTTCATGTTTCCCTGCTCTGCGGGCTGTTTTACGGGCTTCTGCGCCGGGTGCGGATTTCTCCCCGCTTGTCTGCCCTGGCGGCCGGATGCGTCCTATGGGGTTTTATCGGGCTGACGGGGTTTGGCGTTTCCTCGGTACGGGCGGGTGTGATGCTGACGCTTTTGCTGCTGGGTAAGGTCCTGTACCGTCCGGCCCATGCGCTGAATTCGCTCTTTTGCGCAGCAGTGTTACTGCTGCTTTGGAATCCTCGCACAGTATCCAGCGCCAGTTTTCAGCTTTCTTTTTCGGCGGTTTTGGGATTGATCCTGCTGGCCGGGCCAATCCGCTCTGGGTTGGAACGGAAGCTGTGGCGCCTGCCCCGGATTTTCAGCGGGGTGCTGGGGATCTTTTCGGCTTCTTTGGCCTGCAACCTGGGGATGCTTCCGGTTTTGCTGAAGTTATTCGGCGGGATCAGCCTCAGCGGGCTGGTGGTTAATCTGCTGGTGCTTCCGCTGATGCCGGTGATCCTGGCTCTTTCCGGCGGCCTGCTTTTGCCGGGGATTGGCCCGGCTCTGGCCCCGCCTTTGGAGTTTTTGCTGGAGCTGCTCCGGCGGATTTCGGAATGGGGCAGTTTCCCAGGCAGCTATCTGGGTCTGGACGAGCCCTTTGCCCTGCCCTGGGTGCTGATGGTTTATCTCAGCGCGTTAGCCGCAGTCCTGCTGGTGAAAAAGCCGCGGCTGGCTTACCGGATGCTGGCAGGCGGGATTGCGGGGCTGCTGGCGCTTTCGGTATTTGCCCGGATTACCGGCCGGAATGATATTCGGGTGATCCCGGCCCTCTCCTTTGAGGGGCAGAGCATGGCGTTGATTCAGGGTTCTGAAGCAGTCGTCTTTTCCATGCAGGACGACGGGTATGCCGATATCCGGATGGAGGCCCTGCTTCGGGCACAGAATGTCCAGAAAATCCGGTGGTATATTTCCGGAAGCCCGGTAAAAGACAGCTCGGACACCCGGCTGCTGGGATACAGCATCCCGATCGAGCAGGCGGTTTATCCAGCTGAGGAGCGGTTCCGGCTGTATGCCAAGGAGAGTCTGCCGGTGGAGAAGGTGTATGCCCTTCGTCCAAACCATGGCATGGAGCTGATCCGAGGGAAGAACGGCAGTTTACTGGAGGTTTACCGGGGTCCGGAGGGATTGGAACTCCGGCTGACGGTGCGGGGCCGGGTCTTCCGGTTCCTGCCGGAGGGTCAGGAGGAACGGGCTGCGGCTTGCACGCTGTCGGTTTCCTCCGGGAAAGATCCCGTGAAATTGGCGCAGTCCGGCGCGGAAACGGTGGTACTGCTGGAGAAACCGGACGGTGCGGTTCCGTCCAAACACCTTCCCGCTTATACCGGGAAACTGCGGATCCGGATTCATCCGGACGGAAGCTGGAAAGCAGAATAGAAAAGGGAGGTTTTAAGATGCCGGTACAAAGTGATACGGAACTGTTTTCCCGGCTTAAGCAGGGAGAGCTGGCACCGGTTTACCTGCTTTATGGGGAGGAGCATTATTTTTCGGAGCAGGCGGCGGCACGGATTCAGTCGCTGGCCGTAAGCCCTGGCTTTGAAAGCTTTAATCTCCAGCGGTTTGAGGGGGAAAAGCTTGATTTTTCCGAGCTGGAGGACGCCTGTGACGCTCTGCCCATGATGGCGGAGCGCAAATGCGTGCTGGTGAAGGACCTGGATCTGGAAAAGCTGAATAAGCCGGAGCTGGACCGGCTGCTGGCGCTGATTCAGGAGCCGAATCCCTCTACGGTGCTGATCCTGCTTCAGGTTTCGGCGGCGATCAACCCCAAAAAGTCCGCCAAGAGCCGGAAAATCTCGGAGGCGGCGGAGAAATCGGGTGTGGTCTGCGCGTTTTCCTTCAAGGATAAAACTACCCTGAAACGGGCGCTCAGTGAGCGGGCACGGAAGGCCTATATCCGGATGGAGCTTCCGGTGGCGGAAGCGTTGATCGAGCGCTGTTCTTCCGATTATACCCTGCTGGTTCAGGAACTGGACAAGCTGATCGCCTATGTAGGGGAGGGGGAAATCACAGAGGCGGATGTGGACGAATGCTGTGTCCGTTCGATTGACGCATCCGCGTTCGACCTGGCGAAGGCGGTGCTGAACCGGAATTTTGACCTGGCTTTCCAGCTTTTGGACGAGCTGTTTTTCCTCCGTCAGGAAGCCATGATGATCTTGGGCGCGCTTTCCATGGCGTTTGCAGATCTTTACCGGGCGAAATGCGCCCAGGCGGCTGGGCGTACGCCGGAGCAGATGAGCGTGGACTTCCGGTATCCCAAGAACCGGCAGTTTGCGGTGAAAAACGCGTTTCGGGATGTGCGGAAGCTGGATTCCGCGCAGTTTCGGCTTTGCTTAAGCGCGCTTTATGAGGCTGACCGCCTGCTGAAATCCTCCCGGTTGGATGACCGGCTGATCCTGGAACAGATGCTGGGGAAAATGCGAGCAGCGGAGTAGGCGGATAGAAAGGAAGTTATGCATGGAAAAAATCCATCTTTCCCAGGTGGTGGTGGTTGAGGGGAAATATGACCGTCTGCGGCTGAAGCCCTTTCTGGATGCGCTGATTATCCAGACGGACGGGTTCCGCATTTATAAGGATCCGCAGAAGATCCGCCTGATCCGGGAAACCGCGCTGCGGCATGGGGTGGTCGTCCTGACCGATTCGGACCGGGCCGGATTCCAGCTGCGAGGGTTTATCAAGAACATTGCGGCAGGCGCGGAGATCACCCACCTGTATATCCCGCAGGTGCTGGGTAAGGAAAAGCGGAAGGCAGCCCCCGGGAAGGAGAATCTGCTGGGGGTGGAAGGCTTTTCGGAAGCCGCCCTGAGGGAATTGTTCGAGCAGGCCGGGCTGCCTTCGAGTTCCCCTCCTGCCGTGCGGGGGCGGCGGATCACCAAGCAGGATTTTTTTGCGGATGGGCTGTCGGGCGGGCCGGACGCGGCTGAAAAGCGGGCCCGGCTGATCCGGAAGCTGGGGCTTCCCCATTATTTGACAACGAATGCTCTGCTGGAACTGCTCAACACGCGGATGGATTATGAGGGGTACCGGAAAATGCTGGAAGAGGAGGAGTGACCATGCCGTTCGATCAGATGTTGTTTCTGTTTTGGTTTCTGCCTTTAATTCTGGCGCTGTATTGGATTTGTCCCAAACGGGGGAGGACGGCGCTGCTGGCGGCGGCCGGGCTGATCTATTGTGCCCAGGGGGTGGCGGTCTTTCTTTTGGCGGGCGGAGTATTGCTCAGCTTCGGTGCGGGTTTGCTGCTGGAGCGGCTGCGCTCGAAACCTGCGGCGTCCGGGATCCTGTTGGGGGGGATGGCGCTGCTGTTCTGTCTGGCTGGAGGCCTGGGGCTGCGGAATCCCGTGTTTCCGCTGGGACTGCCGTTCTGCCTGTTGGCCCTGCTGGCCTATCTGTGGGATATCCGACGGGGAAAGCTGCGGGCGGAACGAAATTTCCTGCGGTTTGGCGCGGGGATGCTGTTCTTCCCCAATCTGATCGCTGGCCCGCTGATTCCCTACCGGCGTTTGACGGCACAGCTGGATGGGCGCACGCCGGATGTCCGGATGTTTTCGGATGGGATCGCTCTTTTCGTCAAAGGGCTTGGAAAAAAGCTGCTTTTGGCCGACCCGATGGTCCAGACTTGGCAGGACGTTCAGGCGATGGGATCGCTTCCTTTGCTGACGGCCTGGACCGGGCTTTTGGCCTATGTGTTCGGGCTGTATTACCTCTGGTCGGGATATCAGGATATGGCCAGAGGGCTGGCCCTGATGTTGGGGATCCGGCTGCCGGCGGGGTTCCTGCATCCCTATTCCGCCCGGAGCCTGTCCGGTTTTGTCTGGCGGTGGAACCGGACGGTTATCCGATGGTTCCGGAATTATATATACGTTCCGGTCAGCAGAGGCCGAGTACGGGGGTTCTATCCGGCGGCGGGGCTGCTCCTGGCGGGTGGGCTATACGGTGTCTGGCAGGGAGCCGGCTGGAACATGCTGGCCTGGGGGCTTTTGATGGGAGCTTTCCTGTTGGGGGAACGCAGCCTCAGGGCGCTTGGCCGTGTACCGGCTTGGCTTCGGCGGATATTGACCCTGCTGGCTATTTTATTTGGGTGGACGCTGATGCAGGCAGGGAGCCTGGAGGAGTGGATCCGCTTTCTGAGGGCGCTCTGCGGGCAGGAGGGCTTGGCGGACCAGCAAGCGCTTTATCTGCTGAGTTCCAACCTGGTCGCGTTCTTTTTGTGCATACTGGGATTGGGGAATACGTTTTCACGTGTCCGCCGTTATGCGGAGCGCCGGTTCCCCTTCGTTTATGAAAGCGGGAAAACGCTTTGTGTGCTGGCAGGCCTGGCGGTTTCTCTGTGCTATTTAGTACGATGAAAGGGGGAGAGACATGCGGAGATTTCGGATAGCGGTCTTTTGGGGCTTGATTTTTCTGGTATCGGCGGCTTCCTGCCTGATCCCCCGCGGGGAGAGGCCGGGGTTCCCGGCGGAGGCCTGGGGGACTGGGACATTTCAGCAGGAAGTGGAGGAGTGGCTGCGGGAGGGATTCCCTTTCCGGCAGCAGCTGGCGGAGATGTGTTCCGGGCTGGAGCTGCTTCAGGGCCGCCGGGAAGTAAACGGGGTGCTGATCGGGAAAAGCCGCCTGCTGGAAAAGACTCCGCCGCTGAACTCGGAGGGGCTGGCGGGCCAGGCGGAGGCATTGAACCGGTTTGCCCAGCGGTATCCGAAAATGGAAGTGTCGCTGATGCTGGTTCCGACGGCTTCGGCGTTTTATCAGGGCGACGTTTCCCTTTATGTGGATACGGCGAATCAGAGCCGGTATATCCAGGAATGCGCCTCTTTTCTCCGGCGGGTCAACATGGTGGATGCCTATGGAGTCATGAGCGCCGCGTCCGGGAATTCCCTGTATTACCGGACGGATCCCCGCTGGAACAGCTACGGCGCCTATACCGGTTACACCTCTTTGGCGAAAACATTGGGATTCCGGGCCGTCAGCACAGAGCAGTTCAATATTGAATACCCGGTTTCGGATTTTTTAGGCTCGCTTTATCAGCGGGCCGCCTGGGGCAGGCAATTTGCGGAACCCATCGCCTTGTATTCCTACGCAGAATACGAGCCTGTGGTGGATGTGGAACGCTGCTTTTCGGCAAAAACGGAAACTTACCGCTCGATTTTCTTCCGGGAGGAGCTGGAGGGGGCGGATCCCCTCCGGGTTTATCTGGGGGAGGACTGCCCGGTCCTGCGCATCCGGACGAACCGGGACAACGGGAAACGCCTGCTGGTTTTTTCCGAGGGAACAGCGGACGGGATGATGCAGTTCCTGCCCCTGCATTATGAAGAGATTGCTCTGGTCGATTTTTCCCAGCTGGGAGAAAAGCATTGGACGGATTATCTGGAAGCCGGGGACTATACCCAGGCACTGTTTGTCTATCAGACGGTTTCCTTCGGAGAGGTGGACCTGGCAGGGATGCTGTAGCTTTTCTGCCGAAAACCTCCTTACAGCTTTCGGCAGAAAAAGCTTGCGTGCCGAAAAGGAAGCTGATAAAATAAAATGCAGCGGAACGCTCCGGGATTTCACTTCGGGAAATATTAAGGAGGGTAAGACGATGGATAAAGAATGGGAAAGATTATATGAAGAGGCAATGAGTGTCTTGAACCCTCGTAATGTTTCAAATAAAATGTGGGTAGGAAGTGTGGCATCTGCCGTACTCACAAAAAAAGGTACTATTTACAAGGGTATATGTATTGACACAGATGGCTCTATCGGAATGTGTGCTGAAAGAAATGCTTTATCAACAATGCTCACATATGGCGAAAGTGAAATTAAAAAAGTGGTTTCAGTATATAAAGATGGAAATATCATTCCGTCTTGCGGTATTTGCAGAGAATTTATGATGCATTTAGGCGGAGATGTGGAAAATATTGAAATTCTATTGGATAAAGAAGGACGGACCATTAAATTGATTGATTTGATGCCCGAATATCCACGGTATAAATAAATTCCAGATTGTATGGCCGCTGAGGAAAAAGCGGTGCCAAAAAATCCTGCACATAAAAATACACCATGCGAAAACAGCGAATTGACGCGGTTTTGGATATTCCAAAATGCAGAAAAAAACCTAGAAAAACGCAATTCAAATGTCGTGAGGAAGAAAAGAATGATTTCAGTCGAAATAAAAGGAGTAAAGCTCCAATTTGAAACGGACCCTTCTAATTTTTCTCCCAACCATATCGACGCCGGCACGTTGGCGATGCTGTCCGCGGCGGAGTTCTCACAGCAGGATAAGATCCTGGACTTGGGCTGCGGCTATGGAGTGGTCGGGATACTGGCGGGCAAATTGATCGGCGGTGAAAAGGTCCTCCTGTGCGACGCTTCGGAAAGCGCCGTCACACAGGCAAGGCTCAATGCGGAACGGAACGGCCTTCCGGGTTTGGATATCCGGCTGAGCGACGGGTTTCAGGATGTGCCGGAAAATGATTGGACGCTGATTCTGTCGAACCCTCCCTATCATGAAGATTTTTCCATACCCAAGCGGTTTATTGAGGGCGGATTCCGGAAATTAGCGCCCGGAGGAAAGCTGATGATGGTCACCAAAAGGCTGGATTGGTATAAAAATAAGCTGATATCCGTCTTTGGCGGGGTAAAAGTTCAGGAAATCCAAGGGTATTATGTTTTTACAGCGGAAAAGCGCAGCGTTTCGGTGCGGAAAAAAGAGAAAAAAGCGCCCGCGCTTTCTAAGAAATTGCAGCGGAAGCAGCGAAAAAGAACCGGCACAGCCACCCTGTAAAAAAACAGGGCGGCGCGGCCTCCGGTTTGGATTTGAAAAAGCATTCGATGAAATCAATCAATAGAGAAAACCCCGGAGCAGAACTCCGGGCTGGGAAAGGATGGATGAATATGGGATGGTGGATTGCACTCGGGATCGCTGTGATTCTGGTAATCTGGCTGGCTGGGAGCTATAACTCCTTTATCAAGCTGCGCAATAAGGTGGAAGAGGCTTTTGCTTCGATGGATGTTTACCTGAAAAAACGGTACGACCTGATCCCGAATTTTGTGGAAACCGTGAAGGGCTACGCCAAGCACGAGCAGGAAACCCTTTCGCGGGTGATTGCAGCCCGGAACGGCGCGGTATCGGCCTCCACAACGGAGGAGCGCTTGGCGCAGGACAACATCCTCCAGGGAACGCTGCGCAGTCTGTTCGCGGTTGCGGAAGCCTATCCAAACCTTCAGGCGAATACCAATTTCCTGGAGCTTCAGCGTCAGCTTCAGGCGCTGGAGGGGGAAATCGAACGCTCCCGCCGGTTTTATAACGCGGTTGTCAACCAGTATAATACCAAAATCGAGCTTTTCCCTGGGAATCTGCTGGCAGGGCTGTTCCATTTCAGCCGCAAACCGCTTTACGAGGTCAGCGCGCCGGAAGAACGTGAAAATGTCAAGGTGCAGTTTTAACGGCGCGGGGAGGTCTGGAGATGAAAGAGAAGCGGAAAACAGCCCGGATTTTTGCCGGGCTTCTGCTGTTCATTCTGGCGGGGCTGTGGATGCTGCCGGCTTCGGCGGAAACGAGGAAACCGGATACGGCCTACAGTACCGAGCTGTATGAGGTCAATGTGACCTTGTCCGAACAGAATGTCTATCATGTGGAGGAAACCATCCGGGTGGATTTCCATACGGCGCGGCACGGTATTTACCGCTACATCCCTTATGAAGGGGAGGTGGAAACAGCCGGGCCGGATGGGGAACCGGTTTACCGGCGGTACCGGGCGAAAATATCCAACATCCGGGTAGAGGGCTGGCCTTGTTCGGTAAGTTGGGAAAACGGCAATGCGGTGCTGCGGATCGGGGAGGAGGATTCCACCGTCCGCGGGGAACAGACCTACCGGATTTCTTTTGACTTTGATGCGGGCGAAGACGGGGTGGACAGTATGGATCAGATCTACCTGAACCTGATCCCTCAGGGGTGGCAGACCGGGATTTCCAAGGCGCGTTTTTCCCTGACCCTGCCCAAAGAAGTCCCGGCGGAAGCATTCTCTTTCACACAGGGCGGCTTTGGCAGTACCGGGGAAACGGATTTTCGAATTACCCGGGAAGGGAAAGTCTGGACAGGGGAATCCTCCGGCTGGCTTCCCCCTTTTGAAGGGCTGACGGTCCGTGCAGTCGTCGAGGAAGGCTACTTCCAAAACGAGCGGGTGCCTGGGTTGTTCCTGCGCCCGCTGGCCTGGGCGATCCTGATCCTGCTGCCGGCAGGGATGCTGTTCCTTTACCTGAAAATCGGGCGGGATCCCCGGATCATCCCGGTGATGACGGTGTCCCCTCCTGCTGGGATGACCAGCGCCGAGGCCGGTGTAGTGATTGACGGGATGGCCAACCAGAAAGACCTGCTTTCCCTGATCGTCTATTGGGCTTCGAAAGGGCTGCTGACGATTCAGGAGGAAGGTTCGGATCTGATTTTAACCCGCCGTTCCTCTCTGCCGGGGACCGCTCCGGCTTATGAACGGACCTTGTTCGACGGGCTGTTCCAAAACGGGGAGCAGGTGAAGCTGTCCGAATTAAAAGGGACGTTTTACCATCGGCTGGCTCTGGCGCTTCAGCTTTTATCCAGGCACTTTTCCCATAGGAAGGGGAACGCGCTGTATACCAAAGGATCTTTAGGCGGAAGCTGGGCGGCTTTTGCTGCGGGCTTGGCCTGCGCCGGGGTCGGCCTTCTGCTGGGAGGCTGGCTGGCGGTGGCCTCGGCAGGGGTTCTGATCGCGGGGGCGGTCGGGCTGATTTTGCTGGTGCCGGCCTATGTCGGGCTGATGGGGATTACCTTCAGCTGGCATAAAAAAAGCCGGGCGTTCCGCATAGCCGCGCTGGCCGGGTGCCTGCTGGCTGGATTGGGCGGAACGGGCGGGGCGGCTTTCCTGCTCTGGCGGGATACCGGCGCCTGGGGGATTCCGTTGCTGGGGATCGCCGGGGCGGTGGTTTGCGGGGTACTCTGCTGTGTGATGCCGCGCCGTACCGAGCAGTGTGCCCAATGGATGGGCGAACTGCTGGGCCTGCGGGAATTTATCCTTTACGCGGAGAAGGAACGCTTGGAGCAGTTGGCTGAGGAACATCCGGAAAGCTTTTATGAAATCCTTCCGTTTGCCTATGTGCTGGATGTTTCGGATGTCTGGTGCAGGCGTCTGGAGGAATTGGCGGTGGAGCCGCCGGACTGGTATCAGACTTCTTATGGCACCCGGGGCTATTTCAACTATCTGGTGTTCCGCAGCTGTATGAACCAGATGAGCCAGACCTTGGCTGTCCCGCCTCCGGAAACCAAAGGAAGCGGCGGACGTTTCGGGTCGTCCTCGGGCGGCGGCGGTTTCTCCGGCGGAGGCTTCTCCGGAGGCGGAGGGGGAAGCTGGTAGGGGCCGTTTCCCTGCGGAGACACTTTGAAAAGCATTGAATCGCTTGAGATAGGCAGAGAGGATGGAAAATCCATCCTCTCTGCCTATCTTTGTGCATTCTGTATAAAATCCAGGGAGAAAATTTTCGATCTTTTCCGAAAAGGCCCTTGCTTTTTTGGGGGGGATCGTGTAATATAATAAGGCAAGACTGCAACAGATATGCGATGAAGCGGGAGGTTGCCGCCCTAAAAGGCGGGTTTTTCCGTGGAGTATGTCCGATTTTAAACCGGGCGACTATTGATTCAAAACAAAAACGTAACAGCAATATCCCTGCAGTGGGCAAGCTCTGTCCATGATGCAGATGTGATTGCGTTTGAAGTTATGATTGAGAACCCTACCCGGAAAAACTGCGAAGTTTTTTCGGTGTTTTTATGCCCAAAGGCATGAAACGCACGGGTGCGTGTGATGAATAATACGTCTAGTCCCCCACAAACAGAAAAGAAATTATTTCAGGAGGCGATGACAGTGGCAGTCAAAGAGAAAATCAGAATCAGATTGAAGAGTTACGATGCAACGCTGATCGACGCGGCAGCAGCTAAGATCGTTGAAACGGCAAAACGTACCGGCGCACGGGTTTCCGGCCCGATTCCGCTGCCGACCGAAAAGGAAATCGTAACGATTCTCCGTGCTGTCCATAAGTACAAAGACAGCCGCGAGCAGTTTGAGATGAGAACTCACAAAAGGCTTATTGATGTGCTCAGACCGTCCCAGAAAACGGTGGAAGCGCTTCAGGGTCTGGAACTTCCTGCTGGCGTAGATATCGAAATCAAACTGTAAATTTCGGTTCGCGCGAACAGGTCACGTTGGCCAAAGAGTCAACCAATAACCTAATAGGAGGAGAACTTCATCATGAAAAAAGGAATCATTGGCAAGAAAATCGGCATGACGCAGATTTTCGACGAGAAGGGCAAAGTCATCCCGGTTACGGTAATCGAGGCTGGCCCTTGCGTTATCGTTCAGAAAAAGACCGTTGAAAACGACGGCTACAATGCGCTCCAGGTTGGCTTCGGCGATTTGAAGCCGGCAAAGGTCAACAAACCGATGCAGGGCCATTTCGCCAAAGGCGACGTTGCGGCAAAGCGCGTGCTCAAAGAGTTCCGGATGGAAAACGTAGACGATGCAAACGTCGGCGATATCCTGAAGGCAGACGTTTTCGCAGACGGCGAGATCGTCGATGTAACCGGCACCAGCAAGGGTAAAGGCTTCCAGGGTACCATCAAGCGCTTCAACAACGCAAGACTGAAGGAAACCCACGGTACCGGCCCTGTCCACCGTCATGCCGGTTCTATGGGCGCCTGCTCCACCCCGTCCCGTATCTTCAAGGGCAAAGGGATGCCGGGCCACATGGGCAGCGAGCGCGTCACCGTTCAGAACCTGGTGATTGCAAAAGTAGACGCAGAAAATAACCTGATTGCGGTCAAAGGCGCAGTTCCCGGCCCGAAGGGCGGAACCGTTGTGATCCGCAACAGCGTGAAAAAAGCGTAGGAAGGAGGAAGCAACATGTCTAGAATTCAAGTGTTTGATATGGCTGGCAACGAAGTCAAGAAAATGAACATCTCGAACGAAGTGTTCGGCATCGAACCGAACGAGGCGGTTATGCACGCGGCAGTCGTGAACTACCTGGCCAACCAGCGCCAGGGCACCCAGTCCACCCTGACCCGCACCGAGGTCCGCGGCGGCGGCCGTAAGCCTTGGCGTCAAAAAGGGACCGGCCATGCAAGACAGGGCTCGATCCGCGCTCCGCAGTGGACTCACGGCGGTATCGCTCTGGGCCCGAAGCCGCGGGATTACAGCTACTCCTTGAATAAAAAGGTCAAGAGACTGGCGCTGAAATCCGCTCTTTCCAGCAAGGTTGCCGCAAAGGATATGATTGTCCTCGACAAGATCGAGCTGGAGGGCTACAAGACCAAAGCGGTTGCCGATATGCTCAAGGCGCTCGGCGCAGAGGGCAAGGCGCTCATCGTCATGCCGGAGGTCAACCAGAAGGTCATTAAAAGCGCAAACAATATCGAGGGGGTTAAGACCGCGCTGGTCAACACCCTGAATGTATACGACATCCTGAACTGCGACAAATTCATCGTGGTTGTGGAAGCCGTTAAAAAGATTGAGGAGGTGTACGCATAATGGTAAGAACAGCTCAGGATATTATCATTAAGCCCATCATCACCGAGAAGTCGATGGAAGGCATCGCTCTGAAAAAATACACCTTCAAAGTAAGCGACGCTGCCAATAAGATCGAGATCGCTTCCGCGATTGAAGAGCTGTTCGGCGTAAAAGTGGCCAAAGTCAACACCATGCGTGTGAAGGGCCATCTGACCCGCCAGGGCAGAAGCGAAGGCTATACTTCCGATTGGAAAAAAGCTATCGTCACTTTGAAAGAAGACTCCAAGTCGATTGAGTTCTTCGAGGGTATGGTATAAGCCCGGATCTGATCCGCGCCTGATGCCAGGTGATGTATGAGCGGGAAAACCGCTCGCTAAACCGAAATAAGGAGAGTGAAAAATATGGCGATCAAGTCATATAAACCGACGACCGCTTCCAGACGTTCCATGACCGTCACCGATTACAGCGGCCTGTCTAAAGTTGCTCCGGAACGTTCCCTGCTGGAACCGATGAAGAAGAAATCCGGCCGCAACAGCTACGGCAGAATCACCGTCCGCCACAGAGGGGGCGGCAACCGCACGAAATACCGTGTGATTGACTTCAAGAGAAACAAATTCGATATGCCGGCTACCGTGCAGACACTCGAATACGACCCGAACCGTTCCGCTCACATCGCACTGATCCAGTACGAAGACGGCGTGAAGAGCTATATCTTGGCTCCGGACGGACTGAAGGCCGGCGATGTAATCACCGCAGGCCCGAACGCCGACATCAAGCCCGGCAACGCACTGCCGCTGAGCGCAATCCCGGTTGGTACCGTCATCCATAACGTGGAGCTGTACCCGGGCAAAGGCGCGCAGCTGGTCCGCTCGGCCGGCAATATGGCTCAGCTGATGGCAAAAGAGGGCGCTTACGCGCTGATCCGTCTGCCTTCCGGCGAGCTGCGGAACGTGCCGGTTGGCTGCATGGCTACGATCGGCCAGGTTGGCAACGTGGATCATGAGAACGTTTCGGTCGGTAAAGCCGGCAGAAAACGCCACATGGGATGGCGCCCGACGGTGCGCGGCTCGGTTATGAACCCGAACGACCACCCGCACGGCGGCGGCGAAGGCAAATCCCCGGTCGGACGTCCGGGCCCGGTTACCCCGTGGGGCAAACCTGCTTTGGGCTATAAGACCCGCAAGAAACATCATCGCTCCGATAAATTTATTGTGAAACGCAGAAACGACAAGTAATCTTTGAAAGGAGGCAGATGACTAATGGGCAGAAGCATTAAAAAAGGACCTTACGTTCAGCCGGTCCTCTTAAAAAGAGTAAGAGAGATGAACGAAGCAGGCGAGAAGAAAGTGCTGAAAACCTGGAGCCGTTCTTCTACCATTTTCCCTGACTTCGTTGGTCATACATTCGCGGTACACGACGGCCGCAAGCATGTCCCGGTTTATGTAACGGAGGATATGGTAGGCCACAAGCTCGGTGAGTTTGCGCCGACCAGAACCTTCCGCGGTCATGCCGGCTCGAAAACATCGAATAACGGAAAATAGGCCGGAAGGAGGATTTTTAAATGGAAGCAAAAGCTCACCTGAGATATGCACGCATCGCGCCGCGCAAAGTTCAGATTGTTTTGGACCTGATCCGCAACCAGCCGGCCGATAAAGCGATCGCAATTTTGAAACACACGCCGAAGGCTGCAAGCGAGATCCTTGAAAAACTTCTGAAGTCGGCCATTGCCAATGCGGAAAACAACCACAACATGGATAAAGAATCCCTGTATGTTGCGGAATGTTTCGTAAGCCCGGGCCCGATCCTGAAACGGATCCGCCCAAGAGCACAGGGCCGTGCGTTCCGGGTTCTGAAAAGGACATCACACATTACCCTCGTCCTGAAGGATAAGGAATAAGCTGAAAGAGGAGGTAAACTATGGGACAAAAAGTAAACCCACATGGTTTGAGAGTGGGCGTAATTAAAGATTGGGATTCCCGCTGGTTTGCAAATAAAAATACTTTCGGCGATACGTTAGTCGAAGATTACAAGGTTCGTGAGTACATTAAAAAGAGTCTGTTTGCGTCAGGCGTTGCGCGCACGGAAATCGAGCGCGACGCAGTACGCGTCAGAATCAACATCCACTGTGCAAAACCGGGCCTGGTCATCGGCAAAGGCGGCGCCGAGATCGAAAAACTGCGCTCCACTCTGGAGTCCATGCTGAAAAAACCAGTGATCGTAAACATTGTTGAAGTCAGACAGCCGGACCTGTCCGCGCAGCTCGTAGCAGAGAGCGTCTGCGCTCAGCTTGAACGCAGAATTTCGTTCAGAAGAGCGATGAAACAGGCGATCGGCCGCACCATGCGCCTGGGCGCAAAGGGGATCAAGATCCGTTGTGCCGGCCGTTTGGGCGGGGCGGAGATTGCTCGCGCAGAGGTTTATCACGAGGGTACTATCCCGCTGCACACCCTCCGCGCGGATATCGATTACGGCTTTGCAGAAGCAGACACCACCTACGGCAAGCTGGGTGTAAAAGTATTTATCTATAAGGGTGAGGTCCTCAAGGGCCAGATCCAGACAGCCCCCAAGCTGCCGGAGGAAAGAAAACAGGCTCCGAGAAGACCCAGAAGACCTCGCGAGGAAGGAGGAAGTAAATAATGCTGTTACCAAAACGCGTTAAGTACCGCCGTGTACACAGAGGCCGCATGAAAGGCAAAGCGCTCCGCGGCAACACCGTGACTTACGGTGATTTCGGCCTGCAGGCAACCGAGCCCGCATGGATTACTTCCAACCAGATCGAGGCAGCCCGTATCGCCATGACCCGTTATATCAAGCGTGGCGGCCAGGTTTGGATCAAGATTTTCCCGGATAAACCCATTACCAAAAAACCGGCCGAAGTCCGCATGGGTAAAGGTAAAGGTTCCCCGGAATACTGGGTAGCAGTGGTAAAACCGGGCCGCGTGATGTTCGAAATCGCCGGCGTTCCGGAAGAACTCGCAAGAGAGGCAATGCGCCTTGCTATGCACAAGCTGCCGATTAAATGCAAATTTATTTCCAAGGAAAAGACAGGTGGTGAGCAATAATGAAAGCTAAAGAACTTCGCGAAATGTCAATCGTTGAGTTAAACGATAAATTGGCTGAACTGAGATCCGAGCTTTTCAATCTTCGCTTCCAGCTGACCGTTAATCAATTGGAGAACCCAATGCGTATTAACGCAGTAAAAAAAGATATTGCTCGCATTAAAACTATCGTTCGTGCGCATGAGCTGAACGGCGAGCAGCAGTAATGGAAGGAGGATTTAAGCGATGAGCGAAAGAAACCTCAGAAAAACCAGAGTGGGCGTCGTGGTTTCCAATAAAATGGAAAAGACCTGCGTTGTCGCTGTAAAGGACAACGTGAAGCATCCGCTTTATAAAAAGATTATTAAACGTACGGTCAAGCTTAAAGCCCATGATGAAAACAATGCTTGCGGCGTTGGCGACCGCGTTATGCTGATGGAGACCCGTCCGCTTTCGAAAGATAAGCACTGGCGCGTGGTCGAAATTATTGAAAAGGCTAAATAATTTCTTTCATCCGAATGCCGAAAGGAGGAACGCACTGTGATCCAGATGCAAACTTACCTGAAGGTAGCCGACAACAGCGGTGCAAAAGAACTGATGTGCATCCGCGTGTTAGGCGGTTCCAGAAAAAGGTACGCGAATATTGGCGATGTGGTTGTGGCTTCCGTGAAGAAAGCTGCACCCGGCGGCCAGGTTAAAAAAGGCGATGTAGTAAAAGCAGTTATCGTTCGTTCTGCGAAAGGGCTCCGCCGTGAGGACGGCTCCTATATCCGTTTCGACGAGAACGCTGCGGTAATTATCAGAGACGACAAAAACCCCAGAGGCACCCGTATCTTTGGGCCGGTTGCAAGAGAGCTTCGTGATAAGGAATACATGAAGATCCTCTCCCTCGCACCGGAAGTCCTTTAAGGAGGTGCAAGCCTGATGAAGAAACTGCACATTAAAAAAGGCGATACTGTCTGCCTGATGACGGGTAAATATAACGACAAATATTCCGACGATAAAGGCACCCGCAAGACCGGCAAGGTTTTGGAGGTCAGCCCCAAGGAAGGCAAAGTCATTATCGAAGGGATCAACCTGGTTTCCAAGCATGTAAAACCCAGAAGAATGGGCGAGACCGGCGGCATTGTCAAAGCCGAGGCTCCGGTTTACGCGTGCAAGGTGGCTGTGTTCTGCTCGAAATGTAAAAAACCGGTCCGTACCGGCGTAAAAGTAGAAGACGGCAAAAAGATCCGCGTTTGCAAAAAATGCGGCGAAGAAATTAAGTAAGGAGGAAGCATAAGTGACCAGATTACAAGAGTACTATGTGAAAGATGTAGCTCCTGCTTTGATGAAGAAATTCAATTACAAAAGCGTCATGCAGATTCCGAAGCTTAATAAAATCGTTGTGAATATTGCCTGCGGCGAAGCCGGCAGCAATTCCAAAATGATGGATGCAATCGTTTCCGATCTGGGCAAGATCACCGGCCAGAAACCGGTTATCACCAAGGCGAAAAAATCGGTTGCAAACTTTAAGCTCCGTGAGGGCATGAACATCGGCGCAAAGGTCACCCTGCGCGGCGATATGATGTATGAGTTCCTGGACCGCTTCTTTAATGTTGCGCTGCCCCGCGTCCGCGACTTCAGAGGGATCAATCCGAACTCGTTCGACGGCCGCGGCAACTACTCCTGCGGCGTGAAAGAGCAGCTCATCTTCCCGGAAATCGACTACGATAAGATCGACAAAATCCGCGGTATGGACATCACTTTCACCACCACTGCAAAAACAGACGAAGAAGCCCGCGAGCTTTTGACCCTGATGGGCGCACCGTTTGCAAAATAAGAGGGAGGTATAAGCTATGGCAAAGAAATCCATGATCAATAAACAGCAGAAGACGCCTAAGTTTTCCACCCGCGCTTATAACCGGTGCAAAATCTGTGGAAGACCGCACGCCTACCTGAGAAAATACGGCATTTGCCGTATCTGCTTCAGAGAGCTGGCGTACAAAGGCCAAATCCCAGGCGTGAAAAAAGCGAGCTGGTAAATTGCTTAGCAAAGGAGGTTGACGGCATGCAAATCACTGATAGCATTGCAGATTTGCTGACCCGCATCAGAAATGCGAATACAGCAAAGCACGATACGGTCGATGTTCCTGCATCCAATATGAAAAAGTCCATCACCCAGATTCTGGTTGACGAGGGCTATGTAAAAAGCTTTCAGGTTATCGACGACGGCAAACAGGGAATCATCCGTATTACTTTGAAATACGGCGAAAATAAATCACCGGTTATCAGCGGGCTCCGCCGGGTTTCCAAACCGGGCCTGCGGATCTATTCCAGCTGCGAGGATATGCCCAAGGTCATGAAGGGCTTAGGCGTCGCCATCGTTTCCACTTCCAAAGGCGTTATGACTGACAAACGCGCGCGGAAAGAAAAAGTAGGCGGCGAGGTTCTCGCATTCATTTGGTAAGGAGGGCATTCAACAATGTCGCGTATAGGTAGAAAACCGATCAGCGTTCCCTCCGGCGTCGAGGTAAAATTGGACGATCACGTAATTACCGTGAAGGGTCCGAAGGGGACTTTGACAAGAGAACTGCACAAGGACATGATTATCGAGCAGAATGCAAACGAGATCGAGATCAAACGTCCGAGTGAGGCAAAAGCGCACAAATCGCTCCACGGCCTGACCAGAACCCTGGTTGCCAATATGGTTGAGGGTGTGACCAACGGCTTTACAAAAGAACTGGAAATCCAGGGCGTTGGTTATCGTGCTGCAAAACAGGGCAAAGACCTTGTTATGAACCTGGGTTATTCCCATCAGGTTATCATGCCTGAGATTGAAGGGGTATCCATTGAGGTTCCCAATCCGAACAAAATCATTATCAGCGGTCCAGACAAGCAGGTCGTTGGCCAGTTCGCAGCGGTTGTCCGCGAAAAACGTCCGCCCGAGCCGTATAAAGGCAAAGGGATCCGGTATGTCGGCGAATATGTACAGCGCAAAGAAGGTAAAGCTGGTAAAGGCTCTAAGAAATAGTTAAAGGAGTGACAAGCTATGGTGAAAAGCTTAAACAGCAATGAGCAACGGCTCAAACGCCACCGTAGGGTCCGTGCGAAAATCTCCGGAACCCCCGAGCGACCACGCTTGAACGTATTTCGCTCTAACAAGCACATTTACGCGCAGTTGATCGATGACGTAAATGGCGTTACATTGGCCGCTGCGTCTACAATGGATAAAGCCTTTGAAGGCAACGGCGGGAACAAAGATGCTGCACGCAAGGTTGGTCAGACAATTGCAAAGCTGGCACTGGATAAGAAGATCGAGGACGTCGTTTTCGACAGAGGCGGTTATCTGTATCACGGCCGCGTAAAAGAATTGGCTGACGGAGCTCGCGAAGGCGGCCTCAAATTCTGATGAGGAGGTTATTCGTTTGGCTAAAAAAATAGACGCAAGCACACTGGACCTGAAAGAAACCGTTGTTTCGATCAACCGCGTTTCCAAAACCGTTAAAGGCGGCCGGATCTTCAAGTTCGCCGCTCTGGTGGTTGTCGGCGACGGCAACGGGATCGTTGGCTTCGGCATGGGCAAATCCGGCGAGGTTCCGGACGCGATCCGCAAAGGTATTGAGGACGCAAAGAAAAACCTGATCAAAGTTTCCCTGAAGGGTTCTTCCATCCCGCATGAGGTCATTGGTGCATTCGGCGCAGGCCGCGTACTGCTCAAACCGGCTCCGGAAGGTACCGGCACTATTGCCGGCGGTCCGGTCCGTGCGGTTGTAGAAGCAGCCGGCATTACGGATATCCGTACCAAGGCACTGCGTTCCAATAACCCCTGCAACGTAGTCCGCGCGACCATTAACGGGTTGGCGAGCCTGCGTACCGCAGAAGAAGTTGCGGCAATCCGCGGCAAAACGGTCGAAGAAATTTATCACTAAGGAGGCGGGCTTTTATTATGGCAGATACCATTAAAATCAAGCTGGTTAAAAGTCTGGCCGGCGTGAAAAAAGATCAGATTGCGACTGTAAAATCGCTGGGCCTTCGTAAAATTGGCGACATGACCGAGCAGCCTGCAAACGCTGCCACCGAAGGCAAGATTTTCAAAGTTACTCATCTTATCGAGGTAACAAGATAACAAGGAGGTGCGACTAGATGAAACTGCACGAGTTATCGCCGGTTCCGGGCTCTAATGTTGCCCCTAAACGTAAGGGCAGAGGTCACGGAAGCGGTAACGGCAAAACGGCCGGCAAAGGCCACAAGGGCCAGAAAGCGCGCAGCGGCGGCAGCATCCGTCCCGGCTTTGAAGGCGGCCAGATGCCGTTGCAGAGACGGCTCCCGAAAAGAGGGTTTGTCAATATTTTTGCAACCACTTACGCAACGGTCAACGTCAGCGACTTGGAGAAGAAATTCGAGGACGGCGCTGTAGTCGATACAGAAGCAATCGTTGCAAGCGGGCTGGTGAAAAAGGTCTGCGATGGGATCAAAATCCTGGGCAACGGCGAACTGAACAAAAACCTGACTGTCAAAGCGGCTGCTTTCTCGGGCTCTGCGAAAGAGAAGATCGAAAAAGCAGGCGGAAAGGCCGAGGTGATCTAAGGTGTTCAGTACGATTAGAAATGCCTTTAAAAATCCGGAATTGAGAAAACGGCTGATTTTCACCATTTTCATTCTGGTGGTGTTCCGGTTCGGCTCCAGCATTTTGGTGCCGTTCGTGAACGCGGGGGCACTCAAATCCTTGGTTGGCGATGGAAATAACTTCTTCGCCCTGCTGAACACTTTCTCTGGTGGTGCGTTTGCGAATGCGACGATCTTTGCATTGTCGATTCAGCCCTACATCACCGCTACGATCATCGTTCAGCTCTTAACGGTAGCGATTCCTCCTCTGGAGAGATTGGCAAAAGAGGGCGAAACGGGACGTAAAAAACTCAACAAGGTTTCGCGCTGGGTTACCCTGGCGATGGCGCTGGTCCAGTCCTATGCGTACTATGTGCTGGTCCGCAACCAGGGCGGGATCGAAAGCCAGTATCTGACTGGCTGGGCACAGTTCTTTACCGCAGGGGTTATCATCCTGGCCTTTACCGCAGGCGCTTGCGCCGTGGTATGGCTGGGGGATAAAATCACTGAAAAGGGGATCGGGAACGGGGTTTCCATGATCCTGTTTGCGGGGATCCTGGCCGGGCTTCCGCAAAATGCGCAGATCCTGATTGAAAGCTTCAAACAGGGCGGCATCAACTATATCCTGGTTCCGTTTATCCTGCTGGTTTTTGCGGCAATGATCGTCTTCATTGTCATCATGACCGAGGCGGAACGGCGGATCCCGGTTCAGTATGCAAAGCGGGTTGTCGGCAGGAAAATGTACGGCGGGCAAAGCTCCTTTATTCCGATCAAGGTGAATATGAGCAGCGTTATGCCGATCATCTTTGCTTCTTCCCTGCTTTCCGTTCCGGGTACCATCGCGGCGTTCGCGCAGCCGGCTCCAGACAGCTTCTGGGCAGGGTTCCTGCGTGTGATGTCCCCGCAGCATCCAGTTTATGGGATCCTTTTTGCGGTTTTAATTATCGGCTTCAATTATTTTTATGCGGCGATCCAGTACAATCCAATCGAGATTGCCAATAATATCAAAAACAATAACGGCGCGATCCCGGGTATCCGTCCGGGCAAACCAACCTCCACCTTTATCAGCAAGGTGCTGTCGAAGATTATCTTTATCGGCGCTTTGTTCCTGGCGGTTATCGCGCTCTTCCCGATTCTTTTCAATTCAATGACCGGTATCCAGGTTGCACTGGGCGGTACCACCATCATCATCGTTGTCGGCGTAGCGCTGGAAACCATGCAGCAGCTTCAGTCCCAATTGATGATGCGACATCACAAAGGATTTTTGGAATAAGAAAGGGATGACACAATGAACCTTATTTTATTGGGAGCCCCAGGTGCCGGAAAGGGCACGCAGGCGGAAGCGATCTGTGACAAACTGCAGATCCCCGCTGTTTCCACAGGCAATATCATTCGCGCAGCGATCAAAGCAGGAACCGAAACCGGCAAGGCGGTGCAGCGGTATACCGAGCAGGGCCAGCTGGTTCCGGACGAAGTGGTGATTGCAATGGTGAAGGAGCGGCTCGCGCAGGAGGACTGCAAGGGCGGCTTTATCCTGGACGGTTTTCCGCGTACACTGGCTCAGGCGGTGGCGCTGGATGAGATGGGGGTCACCATTGATAAGGTCATTGATATTGAAGTCAGCGATTCGGAGATTATCCGCCGGATGTCCGGCAGAAGAGTCTGCGGGAGCTGCGGCGCAACCTATCATATCGAATATAAGCCCTCTCAAACCGAGGGCGTATGCGATAAGTGCGGCGAGCCGACCATCCTCCGTAAAGACGATGAACCGGATACGGTTTTGGAGCGGCTTCAGGTTTATCATAACCAGACCGAGCCGCTGAAGGAATACTACGAAAAGCAAAACAAACTTTATCCAGTACAGGGTCAGGAAGAGGTGCAGGACACCATCGCCCTGACAATGAAGGTTCTGGAGGCATAGAATGGTCATTCTCAAAAATGCACAGGAAATTCAGGCAGTCAGCGAGGCGTGCAAGCTCTCCAACGCGGCGTTATGGTCGGTGGAAAGCTATATGCAGCCGGGCGTTACCACGAAGGAAATCGACCATGTGCTGCACAAGTTTATTGTGCAGGCAGGGGGGAAGCCCAGCTTTTTGGGGCTTTACGGATTTCCGGGAAGCGCCTGCATTTCGCTGAACAGCGAGGTGATCCATGGGATCCCTTCCCCTAAGGTTAAGCTGAAGGAGGGCGACATCGTCAAGGTTGACGTCGGCGCGTTCTACAACGGCTTCCATGGGGATAATGCCTGGACCTTCCAGGTCGGCAAAGTAGACCCGGCCACCGTACGGCTCCTGAAGGAAACTCAGGAATGCCTGCGGCTGGGGATCGAGCAGGCCAAGCCGGGAAACCGTATCGGCGATATTTCCCACGCCGTCCAGTCCCATGCCGAAAGTTTCGGCTACGGGGTGGTTCGGGAGTTCGTGGGGCATGGCGTCGGGCGGAAGGTGCATGAAGATCCCGAGGTTCCCAATTTTGGGAAGCCGGGCCGTGGGGTACGGCTGGTCCCGGGGATGATCTTGGCGATTGAGCCGATGATCAATCTTTCGGGCGCAGGGGTGAAGCAGCTGGCGGACGGATGGACAATTGTCACCCAATCCGGCAGCAATTCCGCACACTTTGAGCATACCGTCGTTATTACCGAGGATGGCGCGAAGATTCTGACTGTCAAATAGGAGGAAGCGGCGTGCAGTATCAACCCGGCATGATTGTTAAGTCGGACGCGGGACACGACCAAAACCGGTTTTATGTGATCGTTCAGATGAAGGAGGGCTTTGCCTATATTGCGGACGGCAAATGCCGGAAGCTGGAAAAGCCCAAACGGAAAAACCCGCTTCATCTCAAACGGACCGGCCAAAGCGTCGAGCTCGCCGGGCTTGACACCAATCGAAAAATCAGGCGTGCGCTGCATGAGCTCAACTACGGGCCGCAGGCGTCCGTCGCCGAATAAGGAGGTATGTCGATTGTCAAAACAAGATGTGATCGAAATTGAAGGCGTTGTCAGAGAGGCTCTGCCAAACGCGACCTTCAAAGTAGAACTGCCGAATGGACATACAATTTTAGCGCATATTTCCGGTAAGCTGCGGATGAACTTCATCCGGATTTTGCCGGGCGATAAGGTGACGGTCGAAATGTCGCCGTATGATTTAACCAAGGGGCGCATCACCTGGCGTTCCAAGTAAGGAAACCAACGGGCATTTGCCCGATACCGATAAGGAGGTAAATTTCAAATGAAAGTAAGACCTTCGGTAAAGCCAATTTGCGAAAAATGCAAGGTAATCAAACGCAAAGGACGTATCATGGTCATTTGCCAAAACCCGAAGCACAAACAGCGTCAGGGCTAATCCCAACGGATTTCCCCCCGCTTGTGCCCATATTGTAATGGAGGTGCAACTTTAATGGCTCGTATTGCTGGTGTTGACCTGCCGAGAGAAAAAAGAGTAGAAGTCGGTCTGACTTACATTTTCGGCATTGGTGCAAAAACCGCCAAGGATATCCTCGCCGCAACCAAGATCAATCCGGACACCCGGGTAAAGGATCTGACCGAGGACGAGGTTTCCCTGTTGAGAGATTATATTGACAAAAACTGCGAGGTAGAGGGTGATCTGCGCCGTGTAACTGCGCTGAACATCAAACGTCTGATTGAAATTGGATGCTACCGCGGCACGCGGCACAGAAAGGGCCTGCCTGTCAGAGGCCAGCGTTCCAAGACCAATGCCCGTACCAGAAAAGGTCCGAAAAAGACCATCGCAAACAAGAAGAAGTAAAGGAGGGCGATTATTATGGCAGCTGGTAAAACCGGAGCAAAAAAAGTGGTTCGCAGACGCCGCGAGCGCAAAAATATTGAGCGCGGCGCCGTACACATTCAGTCTACCTTTAACAACACGATCATCACCATCACCGACGTTCAGGGCAATGCAATTTCGTGGGCAAGCGCCGGCGAAATGGGCTTCCGCGGCTCGAAGAAATCCACTCCGTTCGCCGCTCAGACCGCCGCTGAAAAAGCAGCGCGCGCCGCTCAGGAGCACGGCCTGAAAACGGTTGAAGTTTATGTCAAGGGCCCGGGTTCAGGGCGTGAAGCCGCAATCCGCGCACTTCAGGCAGTCGGCCTGGAGGTTTCGATGATCCGGGACGTAACCCCGATCGCACACAATGGATGTCGTCCTCCCAAGAGAAGACGTGTCTAATGGTGTAACCAAGAATCAGGAGGTGCAATCTAAATGGCAAGATATACGGACGCAGTATGCAGAATGTGCCGCCGCGAAGGCGCGAAGCTGTTCCTGAAAGGCGAAAGATGCTATTCGGACAAATGCTCTTTCACCCGCAGACCGAACGCTCCGGGCCAGCACGGTGCAAACCGCAAAAAAGTATCGGAATACGGTACTCAGCTGAGAGAAAAACAAAAAGCAAGACGTTATTACGGCATCCTGGAAAGCCAGTTCGAGGGCTACTTCGAGCTTGCAGACCGCCAGGAAGGCATGACCGGCGAAAACCTGCTTCGGATCTGTGAATCCCGTCTGGACAACGTGGTTTACAGACTGGGCCTGGCTACTTCCCGCGCGGAAGCAAGACAGCTGGTAGTTCACGCCCACTTCACCGTAAACGGCAAGAAAGTCGATATCCCTTCCTACCTGCTGAAAGCCGGCGATGTCATCGGCGTTCGCGAGAAGTTCCGCGGCAGCGATAAGATGAAAGCAATCACCGAAACCTGCGGCTCCCGCCCGGTTCCGATGTGGCTGGATATGAACAGGGATACACTGGAAGCAAAGGTCGTTCATCTTCCCAACCGTGAAGATATCGAATCCGATATTCAGGAACTGCTCATCGTCGAGTACTATTCCAGATAACCTTGTCCGCCGCGTAAGGCGGGCTGATAGTTTGGGAATGGGCAACAAGAGTGCAGTTTAACTGCAGAAGGAGGGTTTTAAAATGGTAGAAACGATGACCAGCCCGCAGGATAAACAGATGGCGCATCCGATCACGAAGCCGGTTGTGGAGATCGTGGAGATGGAGCCGGACGGCACCTACGGTAAATTTGTATTAGAGCCCCTCGAGCGCGGCTACGGTATTACTTTGGGGAATTCCCTCAGAAGAGTGCTGCTGTCCTCGCTTCCCGGCGTTGCCGTGAAATCGACGAAGATTGATGGCGTACAGCATGAATTTTCAACCATTCCGGGCGTAAAAGAAGATGTGACCGAGATCATCCTCAATATCAAGAGCCTGACCATGAAGGTTCCGGACAAAGTTGAGATGCCGAAAACCGTCTACATTGAAGCGTCCGGCGAATGTGAAGTCACCGCGGGCGATATCAAAGCCGATTCCGAAGTGGAGATCCTCAACCCCAGTATGCATATCGCTACCCTGGGCGCGGGCGCAAGCCTCTACATGGAAATCGTGATTGACCGCGGCCGGGGCTACGTTCCGGCAGAACGCAACAAAGCAGAAATCCAGAATATTATCGGTGCAATCCCCGTAGATAGTATCTACACCCCAGTCAATAAGGTGAACTATTCGGTGGAGAACACCCGCGTAGGTCAAATTACCGACGATGATAAATTGACTTTGGAGGTATGGACAAACGGAACGATTTCCGCCAAAAAGGCCGTATCTCTGGCAGCCAAGGTTCTGAATGAGCATCTCAACTTATTTGTGGACTTGGATGAACAAGCCGCAAACGTGGAGATAATGGTTGAAAAGGGAGAAAATCCCCAGGAAAAGGTTCTCGAGATGACTATTGAGGAGCTTGACTTGTCTGTACGTTCTTTCAACTGTTTGAAACGTGCCGGCATCAATACGGTAGAAGACCTTATCAATAAGTCTGAAGAAGAGATGATGAAGGTGCGCAACCTCGGCAAGAAATCTCTGGAAGAGGTCATTGCCAAGCTGCGTTCGCTCGGTTTCGATCTGACTTCGGACGAAGAATAAGCCGCCTGGCGCCCTGTTATCCCGGGCGCGGCCAGCCGCCACCATTCGGCGGGCAGCAGGTATTTTCTTTCGTATTTTTGAACCAACCAAGGTAAGGAGTGAATTACAATGGCAGGAAGCAGAAAATTGGGCAGAGCCTCTGACCATAGAAAAGCAATGCTGAGAGCGATGGTGACTTACTTGCTGGAAAACGGCAAAATTGAAACCACCGTCACCAGAGCGAAAGAGGTTCGCGCAATGACCGAGAAGATGATTACGCTCGGCAAGACGAATAATCTCCACTCCAAGCGTCAGGCGTTTGCTTATATCACCAAAGAGGGCGTCGTCAAAAAGCTGTTTGACGAAATCTCCCCGAAATATGCAGATGTCAACGGCGGTTACTGCCGGATTATCAAAACCGGCCCCCGCCGCGGCGACGCAGCAGAGATGGCTATTATCGAGCTGGTATAAGCTCATAAAAAACAGGCTGAAATTTCAGCCTGTTTTTTGTTTTGGCAATGTGTGATTATCATTGTAAATAGCTTATTTTATACGAATAGATTAAGTTATGGAACTTCGGGAACAGGAGTGAGACTCCACGGGGTTGAACAAGGAGGGCCAGAGCAAGCTTCATTCGTCCATGTTGTAGAGGTGAACTCGCCGCAATTTTTACACTTATATCCATATTCATAATAATGACGGGAACCGGAATGATAATGATTACCGGTCCATGTATAGGTAGTAGAACCGTGGTTTTTACTGTATATAAAATAATAGATGGTGCTGTCATAATAAGTAGTTGCCGCAATGGCCTCCCCTCTCAGAACTGCCTCGTCTGTCCAGTTTCTTGAGACAGAAGGCGTGTATTTATATCTCAGCGGATTGGTTGCACCAGGCTTATGATACCAGGAGGAGGAATCGAATTTCATAAAGTGAAAATCTTTAGGCCCCCTTCGGATACAGATGCAGGACTGTCCGGAGGAAAGAGAGGCCGGCCTTACCGTTGTCATGGATACGCACCGGTTAGAAAGTGAAGCCGACTTTAAGTCCGCCTTGACGTCGCAGGCTAAATTGTAAATGGAGTCTTGGAGATTAAAATCACTATAGTTCGGAACAGTTGAAAATTTTCCCGGCCAATAATGGCCGTCCGTACGCCCAAGTGCATAAGCATAGCAATTATAATAGAGGAAATCTTCTCTCCAGCTTCCAGCTGCCGTACTGTCCTGGAGGGTATACCGGGCGGCGAGGGCTTGTGGGCGCGGACGGTCGCCCCGCTGATAATAGCGGTTCACCGCATCCCTTATCTGTACAGCAAACTCGCGTGTTCCGGGATTGCTGATTGAGTAGGGATAATAGTCCGGGTCCGCTTCAATAAGAGGGATCAAGCCTGTGACATACTCGGCATCCTCAGGGCCAGGGGAAATCTCTACTCCTTGCTCACGAAGAATTTCCAGCTGTTCCTCAACCGACAGCTCGGATAGTATAGGTGGATTTTCCAATGCCCTTACAGGGAAAACGGACAGCGCCATAAGGGTTATGGCAAAAACAAGTGCAAATATACGCTTTTTCATGACCGAATACCTCCAATTGTTCTATCAATTCTTACAGAGCGACGGCGGCTTGTGGGCGCGGACGGCTGTCCCGCTGATAATAGCGGTTCACCGCGTCCTCTACCCGCGCGGCAAGTTCGCGTGTTCCGGGATTGCTGATTCCGTAAGGAAAAAAGTCCGGGTCCGTTTCAAAACGGGGAATCAAGCCTGTAACAAACCTGACATTCTCAGGGGGAACCTCTATTCCCTGCTCCTGAAGAAATTCCAGCTGTTCCTCAACCGGCAGATCGGATAATATAGCTGGGTTTTCCAATGCCCTTACAGGGAAAACGGACGTCGCCATAAGGGTTATGGCAAAAACAAGTGCAAATATACGCTTTTTCATGACCGAATACCTCCATTTGTTCTATCAATTAGACAATAAAAGCGCATAGGCCCGACCGACCAACAGCCTGGCTTATGCGCCTGCACAAATGATTTTGATTTGTCCTCTCCATAATTGGGAACTGGATCTAAATCGCGTGTACAAAAAGCCGGACTGCACGGCAGTAAAACGAAGCAAGATGTCATCTCCTGTCATATAGTTATTAGATAGTTTATACTATCTTTAGAATAATTAAAGCATATTTTTGATAGATTTACAATAATTATAAGGGGAATAAATGTAAATATTGTGTGAACGCAGGAAAAACCGCTGAAATAAAAAAATTTCTTTTTCTTTGGACAGTTTCCGTTCCCCAAACGTCTTTCTAATTAGAAAGGCCTTTTCAAAGAATACGGAACGGATTATTGCGGAAAAAGGAGAATTACTATGAAATACGAAAATATTGCCATTTGCGACCTGAGAAATATCGTAAGCGTGGAGCAGGCCAAACAGATCACGTTAATCAGCCATGTGGCAGCGGTCATCTTCCCGGAGGATGCGCCGCCTGAGCTGCGGGAAGCTCTCCAGATGATCCCGATGGAGAAGGTCGCCAGCACCATGAACCTGCCCAGGGAAACGGTGTTTTCTACCGTGAATGGGATCGGCCTGATCTCGGATGGGACGGTCGGGAAGGATACCCTGCTGACGGTCAACGGGGAGGCGATTCTCTACGGGCTTTCTCCGGAGAAACGGCTGCGGCTGGTAGTAAACGGCTATGTGATCCTGCACGAGAGCCTTCGTCAGCATCCTGGTGTACAGATCATGGTCTGCAACGGGACGGTCGGATATGCCGATTTTTATCCGAACGTGAAAACCTATTCGAATATCGAGGTCGACGCCGCAATGCTGCGCTATATGAAGCCTCAAACGACCCTTTTTACGGATGAGGATATGGTCATTGCCCCGGACGTCACCGCTGAGATGCTGGAAGAAAAGGAGATCTTTTTCATTTCCGGGGGTGGGATTATCTGTCCGGCCCAAGCGGCAGGCTATGTCAAAGCCTTTTCTTATGCAGACCGGATCGAGGTAAAGGGATGATATGGAGGGAAATGAGGCGCTGTTTTCCGGTTTAACGCAGGCGTATCTCTGGCGGGTGGGGCAGTATTTTAACGCCTGTTTCCCGCGGGAAACGGCGGAGGATCTGACTCAGCAGGTCTTTTTGAAGCTGTGGGCTTACCTGGAATCCGGATCAGGGCAGGAGCCGGAAAACTGGAAAGCCTGGCTTTTCCGGGTGGCCGTCAACGAGAAAAACGATTTTTTGCGGAAGAAGCAGCGGACAGGGATTGCGGTGGATTTAGAGGAAGCGGAAGCGCTTCCCTCCCGGCGGGATTCCTGCGGCACCGAGGAGCAGATGGCTGTCCGGCAGGCAATGGCAGGGCTGGCCCGGGAGGATCGCGAGCTGCTGATTTTGAAAAGCATCGGCTTCAACAGCCGCGAGATTGGTTCGATTCAGGGGCTGCCGGATTCGACAGTGCGGTCGCGGATGGCTTTGGCCCGGAAACATTTTGCCGAGACATTGGAACGAAATGGAGTGGATTATCGTGGATAAACTGGATGAATATCTGGCCTATGCGGCAGAGCAGTACCGGCCTTCGGGAGCCCAAGCTGCCCGGATGATGAAGAAGGTTTACCGGGTACAGCAGAAAGTACGGCGGGAATCCGAGCGGGCAGCGCTGCGCCGGCGGAACGAGGAGATGCTCCACTGGATGAAGGGGCTGTTTGTCCAGCCTTTTGAGCAGGCTTTTTCCGATCAGGGAAAATAAAAAAAAGACGGAACCATTTCTGGTTCCGTCTTTTTTACAGGGCTGGAATGAAAACATCGGGGCTAATAGCAGCGTTTATAGTCGAAAATAATCGGGGTGACCTTATTGTCCAGCGGCGCAAAAGTATAGTCATGGCTGCGGTAATAATAAATAATCTCGTCCAAGGCTGTGGCGGTTTCCCATTTTTCATGCATCAAGACCGTGGCTTCCGGGCGTTCCCAGCCGCCCCGCCAGATCCCCTGCTTAACCGAGAGCACCGATATACTGGCTGCCGCATCCTGGGCAGAAACGTTCCAGTCGTAATACCGGAATCCGCGCCGGGTCATTTCGGCGATAATTTCGGGATAAATCCCCGCATTGTAAGCGTTGATACTTCCACCTGGGAAACGGAAAATACTGGGCTTTACACCGGTTTCCTGTTCGATCAGCCGGTAGACTGCTTCAAAATCCGCCAGGAAGCTGTCTACCGAGGCGTAAATCTGCCGGTAATTGTGGGTATTGGAATGGATGGCCAGGGTGTGCCCTTCTTCAACAATCCGCCGCAGAAGGTCGCCGCGGGCGGCGGCATTTTTGCCTACGACGAAAAAGGTCGCTTTGACGTCGTTTTTCTTGAGGATGTCCAGAATCCAGGCTGTCCGGTCGGAAGGACCGTCGTCAAAGGTCAGGTAGACAGTTTTTTGCGTAGCCGGGATGGATTCACCGGTGAAATCCGGACAGTACAGATCCGGGTAGAGCTCCTGGTAAGGGAAGGAGGGGGCGGGTTCGGCAGGTTCTGGTTCCGGCGGAGGTTCGGCTTCCTCGGAGGAGGAAGGCTCCTGTACAGCCGGCGGGCCGGCGGCGGGAAAGGCGGCCTGCTGCAAAGTCCCCTGATATTGACGGGAGGATGGGGACAGGGCCAGAACCAGTACCAGAACCAGAGCGGCAGAGAGAATGAGGATCATAGGGCGGCGGGATGAGCCGGAATTCAGTTTCAAGACAAGACCTCCTGGTGGATAATGCTTCTATTTATATTATACTCTTCCGTAGAGAAAAAATCCAGATAAAAAGGAAGATTTTGTCGAACCAGGTCGATGAAGATTTTTCCATCCCCTGTTTCGGTCTGAAAGGCTCAAAGGCACCCGCGCTGTCCCGCCGGCTGCGATATGAATGCTCTTAATGGCATAATAAGGGTAAATCGAAAATCCATTGCGGTGTGACGAGTTGACCGGTTTGTCCTGCTTTTTTCCAACGAATCTCCTTCCAAAAATAGGCATAACAAGGGAATCCCAAAAGCGAGGTGTGGTGTAAAGGACAAAAGCAATATATCTCCATCCAGCGGGGAGCGTATAGCTTCCCTGCTGGTCATACGAAGCATGGAGACACACCGCTAGGTGTGTTCAACCGGACGCAAAACGGACGGTTCAGGGCTTGGGGGAACCCAACAAGAGGCATCGGGATATCCTTTTGGATATCCCGATGCCTTGCTTACTCTATTGCTTACAGCTTGAACAGATCGTCTGTGCATGCTATAATATGTCAAACAACGGCCCAACAAATCGGAACATGAAGGATAGATATGGAAGTGAAGCTGATTAAAATAGTCACTGATGACGCAGAGAAATTATGGAAAATGCAGGCTAAGGCATTTCAAGGTTTATATGAGAAATATCAAGATGCAGAGACGAGTCCTGCCACTGAAAAGATTGATAAGATAATAACGAGGTTAAATCAACCGTTTACCTATTATTATTTTATAGAGGCAAATGGTACAATAGTAGGCGCTATACGAGTCGTCGATAAGAAAGAAGAAGGCCAGGCAAAAAGGATATCCCCTATTTTTGTTATGGAAGAATATAGAAATAAGGGTTATGCTCAAAAGGCGTTACAATTAGTTGAAAAAATTCATGGCAGTTCAAATTGGGAGTTAAACACTATTCTACAAGAAAAAGGGAATTGCTATTTATATGAAAAAATGGGATATCATCAAACGGGAAAAACAGAGACGATCAGTAATAAATTGACACTCGTGTTTTACAAAAAAGAATAGTACAACTTCCGGTCCGTCGAGGAATTTCGCGGAGCGGCCAGCTGGGAAAGAGTACAGCAATCCGCTCTGCCAATTGACTATTTAATCAGAAAACAAATAAAAACCCTCTGTTTCAGACTTGACATTTGGGTACGGGACTCCGCGCTCCGTCCCTCTTTTCTTTGATTGTTCAAAAAAAGAGGGAAAAGAAAACCGCCCAGGGTGGGATCCTCCTGAAAACTTCCACCGGGCGGACAGTAGGGGGACTGCTGTCGAGCTGCCTCGATCGAACGCCAGAGGAACGTCCCGGGAGCGGCTTCTCTTGAAAGCTGGATCCTTTTTTGGAAGCAGCCCCGGAATTCCGGAGAATAGCGGTTGTATTTCGAAATCAATCGTGGTAAGATGAGAACAACTGAAAAATGAAAGGGGCTTTTTTATGAACTTTGACCAGAAACTGAAAAAGTATGCCAAACTGACGGTCCGTACCGGGGCGAATGTCCAGCCGGGACAAGAGCTGATCCTGCAATGCAGCGTAGAAAATGCGGCGTTCGGCCGGATGGTAGCCGAGTCCGCTTATGAAGCCGGTGCGAAAGTGGTCTGGATGGCTTGGAACGACGATCGAACCGCTCGCTTGAATTATGACTATTCTCCGCTGGAGGTGTTCGAGAACCCGCCCGAATTCGTGACCGGACGGTATAATTATTGTGCAAAAGTAAATGGCGCGCTGATCAACATCCTTTCCCGCGACCCGGAAATTTTCAAGGGAGTGGAATCGGCTAAGCTGCTGGCGGCGACCAAGGCGCAGCATGAGGCCACCAAGGAGTTCGACGCGGCTATGGATCGAAACGAGCTGCAATGGAATATTGTAGCGGTCCCCAGTGTATCCTGGGCGCGGAAGGTTTTCCCTGGGATGCCGGATGAAGAAGCGGTTGAAAAGCTGTGGGAATCGATTTTCAAGGCTGTCCGGCTGGATGAAGAGGATCCTGTGGCCGCATGGCAGAAGCACAGCCGGACGCTGTCGGATAAAGCGGCGTTCCTGAATGAGCAGCAGTTTGAAAGCCTGCACTATACCAATTCTATCGGGACGGATTTCACCGTGGGCCTGGTTAAAGGGCATATCTGGGCCGGAGGTAGCGGAAAATCCGCCAGCGGCGTCGAATATTTCCCTAATATGCCGACCGAAGAAGTTTTTACCATGCCGCATCTCTCTCGGGCGGAGGGCCGGGTGGTCAGCTCGATGCCGCTTTCCTATCAAGGAACCTTGATTACGGATTTTTCTTTGACTTTCAAAGAAGGGAAAGTGACCGATTTCACCGCCAAAGAAGGCCGGGAAGCGCTGGAACTGCTGCTGAATACGGACGAGGGTTCCCGCCATCTGGGCGAGGTTGCGCTGGTGCCTCATCATTCCCCCATTTCGGATATGGGGATCCTGTTCTACAACACCCTGTTCGACGAAAACGCGTCCTGCCATCTTGCGCTGGGCGCCTGCTATCCGGATACCCTCCAGGGCGGGACGGAGCTCTCCAAGGAAGAGCTGAAGCAAAAAGGCGGGAACGACTCGATCAATCATGTGGATTTCATGGTCGGCACCGCGGACCTGAAAATTACCGGGAAGCGGAGCGACGGCTCGGAAGTCGTAGTCTTTGAAAACGGGAACTGGGCGGTCTGATCCGGAAAGTTTTCCACATCCGGAAGGTTTTCTTGTGGAAAACCTTCCGGATTTTTTGTCGAGGGCAGATTCCCGAAAACAGCCACCGCTGTCTTTTCCACTTTTTGGCGAAACAGAGGGAGGCCGGAATGATTTCCGGCCTCCCTCTGTCCTGTCAATCGGGCGGTTAAATCACGAGGATTTTCAATTTTATCTGTTCAAGGGGAAGTTTCTCAATCCTTCTTGTATTCCAACGCCCAGGCGTATAAGTCCTTCTCTTATTGAATCGCCAAAGATACTGGCGAAAATGAAACAGCCGAGGACAAACGCGGCGGCTATGATGATGGTGCAGATAATTTTCGTAAAATCAAGTTTCATGCTTCTTATACTCGCGAATCTGTAGAATATGCGACATAATCTAAGGGGCTGGACCAATTACCGGTTATTGTTACTCTATTTGCAGGGTTGATGTCAGAAACTCTTAAAGCAGAATAGGTTCCTCTTGCTTCATAGAAGCCCACATAATACTTTCTGGTCTTATATTGTGATCCTTCCGGAGGTCCTACAAACGTATCCGATCTGGTGTATGATTGAGTAACTGAAGCACCCAAATTTAGCTTGTTAATTGGAAGTTCCCCTGTTACGCTGGCACTTAATGTGGCAGACCATGAAGAAGACAACGAGGTTGTTTGACCTTTTGCAACTGATATAACTAATTCAGTTTTAGCCAGTACTCTAGATTGAGTTGTTTTTTTGGTGATATCAAAGTAGTCATAGCCATATGGAACTATATCATCAGAATTATTTTCTGCAGGAACATATTCTGTGATTGTAATATGTTCTGCGTCAGGATTCTCTTTGAGAATGTCATCAATTAATTCTTGGGGGATATTGCTTGCTTCTTCTTCTATAGTTACAGAAGGAAAAGATGTTTGCGCTTGAGCCGAAGCGTGTCCGCTACATGAGATACACATACATAATGCGAGACTTAATGTTATAAACAATTTTTTCATATAAATTTTCCTTTCACGATCTTAATGTCAAAATTTTTTAGGAAATATGAATTTTGATTTGATTACAACAAATCATATAATATTTTCATATAGACCACCCTCCTTTTATATAATTTTATAATAGCATTATACTGTGATTGAATATATTTGTCAATATATTTTCTATAATTATGGATCTTTATTCCATATTCCTAAAGCTGACGGACTCCCCGCTTCCGTGCAAAAATAAAAAGCTTGGTGAATTTTAGTTCTATCGGCAGCCACGCAGACCTTGACTTTGCGGTTTTTGTAATTAACCTTTACTAAGTGCTTGAAAACCGGAGGGAAATGAGGTACAATAAAGGCAAAGGGACCGGACGGGGATTGTCCGGCTCAAAACGGAAAGGATGATGGCTCATGATTTTAAAAAACGGCACAGTTTTGGATCGCAGTTTTCGCTTCATCAAAGCGGACGTCGAGGTTCGTGACGGGAAAATTACGCACATTGGCAAGATCGACAGCAACGAGGATGTGGTGGATATTTCGGGTAAATACCTGATCCCCGGCCTGGTGGATATCCATACCCATGGCTGCGGCGGGTCGGATGCCTGCGACGCCACAATAGAAGCCTTTGACGTTATGTCCGATGTGCAGGGCAAGGCGGGCATCACTTCTTTCTGTGCGACTTCGATGACCGTCCCGGAGGAGCAGATCGAGCGGATTTTCAAGACGGTTAAAGCGTACCGGGAAGGCCCGCAGAAGCGCGCCAGCGTCATCGGCATCAATATGGAAGGCCCGTTCTTTAATGAAAGCAAAAAGGGCGCGCAGCGGGGCGACTGCCTGAAAACTCCGGATGTGGACTTCTTCCGTCGCTTGAACGAGGTTTCCGGCAACTGTGTGCGGCTGGTTGACCTGGCTCCGGAGCTGGAAAACTCGATTGAATTTATCAAGGCTGTCAAGATGGAAACCGTGGTTTCGATCGGCCATACGGCGGCGGATTATGCCATTGCAATGGACGCGATTGAAAACGGCGCTTCCCATATTACCCACCTTTATAATGCCATGAACGGCCTGACCCATCGTTCTCCCGGCGTAATCGGCGCGGCAGCCGACACCAACGTCTATACTGAGCTGATCTGCGACGGCATCCACATCGATGCGTCCGCGATCCGGGCGGCTTTCCGGCTGATGAATGACCGCGTCTGCCTGATTTCCGATTCCATGAGCGCCTGCGGGATGCCGAACGGCGAATACGAGCTGGGTGGACAGAAGGTTATTATGTGTGATAAGAAAGCGACCTTGGTAGACGGTACGATCGCAGGATCGGCTACCAATCTGGCGGACTGCATGAGAAAAGCGGTTGAGTTCGGAATCCCGCTGGAAACCGCTATCAAAGCAGCCAGCTACAACCCGGCAAAATCCATCAATATGGAACGCGAAATCGGCTCGATCGACGTCGGGCTGGACGCAGACCTGATTGTCATGGACGGCGACCTGAACTTTGAGCACATCTTCTTCAAAGGCGTAGAAAAATAAAATCTGTAGCTAAAAGCCCCCTTGGATATGATCCAAGGGGGCTTTTTCGTTGGAAAAATACCGGATTGCTCAGATTACGCGGACCCGGATGACGCCGGAAATCGACCGGAGTTTTTCTACAACATCACTGCTGACGTTCCCATCTACATCCAGCATGGTGTACGCATAATCGCCGCGGGATTGGTTCAGCATATTTTCGATGTTCAGTTCGCTCAGATTGGTGGAAATCTGGCTGATAATTGTCTTGATATTCTGATGGATCACGCAGATCCGGGCGCTCCCGCTCCGCGGCATGGATGCGGCGGGCAGATTGACCGAGTTTTTGATATTGCCGTTTTCCAGATAGTCCATCAGCTCCAGAACCGCCATCTCCGCGCAGTTTTCCTCGGATTCCGGAGTAGACGCACCCAAGTGCGGGAAGGAAACCACGCCTGGATGATCCAGCATTCCGTCAGTGGGGAAATCGGTGATATAGACCTTGATCTGGCGTTCGTCCAGTGCGGCGATTAGGTCGGCTTCCTCCACCAGTTCGCCCCGCGCGAAGTTCAGGATCCGGACGCCGTGCTTCATGGACGCGATGGAGGAGGCGTTGATCAAACCCTTGGTTTCCTTATTGGCCGGGATATGCAGGGTGATGTAATCGCAGTTTTCGTAGATTTCCTTCAGGGTATTGACATGGATAATCGTATGGGAAAGGCTCCAAGCCCCGTCTACACTCAGATAAGGGTCATAGCCGTAGACCTCCATCCCGAGTGCCTGTGCAGCGTTTGCAACCAGTACGCCGATCGCACCCAAGCCGATGACGCCCAGCTTTTTGCCCGAAATCTCCGGCCCGGTGAATTGGGACTTCCCTTTTTCGACCAGCTTGCTGACATCAGGGCCGCTGCCTTTCAGCGTTTTGACCCAGGTCATGGAATCCGCTACCTTACGGGAGGACATCAGCAGCCCGAGCAGGACCATTTCCTTGACGGCATTGGCGTTGGCACCCGGGGTATTGAAGACTACGATCCCCTTTTCGCTGCACTGTTCCACCGGGATGTTGTTGACCCCTGCGCCGGCCCGGCCGATTGCCAGCAGGCTTTCCGGAAAGGCTGTATCATGCAGGGAGGCCGACCGGACTAAAATCCCGTCCGGATTGGCGACTTCCTCGCCCCAGCTGTATTTGTGCCGGTCAAAGTGGTCCAGGCCGACCGGCGAAATTTTATTCATGGTATGAATCTGGTACATAAACCGTCATCCTTTCTTTCTGCAAAACGGGGTTAGGCGTTTTTCGCTTCGAATTCTTTCATGAAGGCCACCAGCTGCTCAACGCCGGCAATGGGCATTGCATTATAGATCGAGGCCCGCATTCCGCCGACGGAACGATGCCCTTTCAGGTTGATAAAGCCTGCGGCTTCCGCCTCTTTGATGAATTTTTTATCCAGCTCTTCGTTTCCGGTGACAAACGGGATGTTCATCAGCGAGCGACTGTCCGGATCGACGGTCCCTTTGAATAAAGCAGACCCATCCAGGAAAGAATAAAGCAGCCCGGCTTTTTCTTCATTGAGCGCTTTCATTTTTTCCAGACCGCCGATTTCGTTCTGGATCCAATCCAGCACCAGCTTGCAGATGTAGATCGCGTAGGTTGGCGGCGTATTGTACATCGAGCCGTTTTCCGCATGGATTTTATAGTCCAGCATGGTCGGCGTGCCCTCCTGGGGATGGCCGATCAGGTCTTCCCGGACAATAACTACCGTCAGGCCGGCCGGCCCCATGTTTTTCTGTGCGCCGGCGTACAGCAGCCCGAACCGGGAAATATCCAGCGGCTCCGACAGAATGCAGGAGCTGACATCCGCCACCAGCGGCACAGACCCGGTTTCCGGCAGGGTGGGGAATTTCGTCCCGTAGATCGTGTTGTTCAGGCAGATGTGGAAATAATCCGCTTCCGGATCAAAGGACGCAGGGTCCAACCGGGGGATATACGCGAAGGTACGGTCTGCCGAAGAGGCTACCGCGCGGGCAGTGCCGAACTTCCCGGCTTCCGAATAAGCTTTTTTCGCCCATTGCCCGGTCAGTACGAAATCGGCTTTTTTGCTCCGGTTCATCAGGTTCAGCGGGACCATCGCAAACTGAGTGGACGCACCTCCCTGCAAGAAAAGCACCTTGTAATTTTCCGGGATCGACAAAACCTGTCTGAGAGAGGCTTCGCAGGCTTGGATGATGGACTCGTAAACCTTGGACCGATGGGACATTTCCATAACGGACTGGCCGCTGCCCTGATAATCCAGCATTTCTTCTGCAGCGGTGCGGAGGACGCATTCCGGCAGCACGGAAGGGCCCGCGCTGAAATTATAGACTCTGCTCATAATAGACACCCTTTTCTGCCGCGTGGTGGCGGCGTTTTTTCAATTTAAAGTGATATACGTTTTTATTATAGGGGCTTTTCCGCCATTAGTCAACCGCTCCCGTTCAAAAAATTGATTTCAGCATCAATTTATGCCCCCTTTTTCCCCCGCAGTACTTTCCAAAGAAACTTGCGGGAGTTTCCAGCATAAAGCCGCCTGTTTCCGGCAAGAATAATTCCGTCAGCAGCCGTGAGCCGCGGATTCCGCCCGGTGCGATGCTGCGGCGCGGCTCCTCCGCGCGTAGAATCAGGCCGGCTGTTTTAAAATGCCCGGTCGATAAGAAAGGAAGATTACAGATGAAAAAAACGCAGTTCGGCGAATCCAAGGCGCATCGCTTTTTTTCCGGAAAAGGCTTTTATATCGCGCTGGCGGTTAGCCTGATCGCTGTGGGAGCCGCCGCTTGGATCGGTGTGAATTCCGCAATGAGCCAAATGAAGCAGCCGGAACCGAAGGTGGAAACGCCTCAGCAGGTCGAACAGGACGAATGGGAACTCCCGCCGGATTTTACCGTGGATGTACCCCAAAAGGACGTCCCGGCAGAGAATAAAGCCGAAGCTCCCGCCGAGCCGGAGCCGAAGCCGGAACAACCTACCGCAGTCGAGCAGGGCTATATTATGCCGCTGAAGGGGGAGATCCTCAATCCGTACAGCGGGGATAAAGTGGTCAAGTCCAAAACGCTGGATGACTGGGTCATGCATACCGGGGTTGATTTGGCGGCGGATGTTTCCACGCCGGTGAAGGCCATCTCAGCCGGGACAGTGGAGGAAATTGTCAACGACGACCTTTGGGGTACAACCGTCACCATCCGTCATGCAAACGGGATTACCAGCTATTATGCGAACCTGAAGTCCGCCGTCAAGGTGACCAAGGGCCAGGAGGTCAAGCTGGGCGATGTGATCGGGTCGGTCGGGGAAACGGCCGATATTGAACGCGCAGAAGCCAGCCATCTTCATTTTGGAATGAAGCAGGATAACGAGTGGATTGATCCGCTTAGTATGATTCAATAGAGCTTGCGGACTCCGGGTTTTGTGAAAGCAAAGCCCGGAGCTTTTTGGTTTAAAGCGGGAATCGGCTATTTGTGCATTATTGGAGGGCGCCGGGTGGGATTTTCATACTATTTTGCTCTTGACAGTTTTGTTTCGTTTTCGTTAAAATAAAGCGTACGTATTGAACCTTCGTTTTGATTTCCGGCCTGCGGGCTTGAAAAAAGGGCGTATGATCTTGCAGAAAGGCGGAATTTCTTTTGACCAATGATATGACGTCGGGCCGTCCGGCCCGGCTGATCCTTTTATTTTCCCTGCCGTTGCTGGCGGGGAACCTGTTCCAGCAGTTTTACAACATGGCGGATACTATTATCGTCGGGCGGACGGTGGGCGTCAATGCGCTGGCGGCCGTCGGCGCGACGGGGTCGATCAATTTCCTGATTTTGGGTTTTGTCATGGGAGTGACCTCCGGGTTTGCCGTTGTGACGGCGCAGCGCTTCGGCGCGGGAGATGAGGCCGGCGTCCGTCGGAGTGTGGCGACCAGTATTATTCTAAGTATCGCGGTTACTGCGGTCGTCACCCTGATCAGTGTGCTGGGGACCATGCCGCTGCTTCGGCTGATGAATACGCCCGAAGATATTATTGACGATGCTTATTCGTATATTGTCGTGATTTTTCTGGGGATTGCGGCGTCGGTGCTTTTCAACCTGTTTTCCTGTATCCTTCGTTCCTTGGGGGACAGCCGCACCCCGCTGATCTTTCTCATTATCGCCTGTCTGTTGAATATTGGCCTGGACTTTGCCTGCATTTTAATTTTTAAAATGGGAGTGGCTGGCGCGGCATGGGCGACGATCGCTGCCCAGCTGATTGCCGGGCTGCTTTGCATGGGGTATAGCTTCAAACGTTTCCCGATCCTGCGTTTACATAAAGAGGATTTCAAATTCGATTGGGCATTTGCTTGGCATCATCTCCGGATCGGCCTGCCCATGGCCTTTCAGTTTTCGATTACCGCCGTTGGGACGATGGTCCTGCAAGCGGCGCTGAATAATCTGGGTTCGGCTTCGGTGGCTGCGTTTACGGCTGCTTCCAAGATCGACCAGTTGGCCTCCCAGCCGCTTCAATCCCTCGGGACTGCGATGGCTACCTATGCCGCGCAGAATTACGGGGCCGGCCAGGTGGCGCGGATCCGGAAGGGTGTCCGTTCCTGCTGTCTGATTTCCACCATTGCCAGCCTGGTGGGCGGAGGTCTTGTCATCCTGGCTGGCCCGCTGCTGATCCGGCTTTTCGTCGGCGACGCGGAGCAGCTGGTGTACGACCGGGCGCAGGAATATCTGATCGTGCTGGCCATCTTCTATACGGTGCTGGGCCTGCTGTTCGTGTTCCGCAATACGCTTCAGGGAGTTGGGAGCAGCAGCATTACCCTTTTTGCAGGGGTCAGTGAATTGTTGATGCGTTCCTTTGCGGCAATCTTCCTGGCTCAGTGGATGGGCTATCTCGGGATCTGCCTGGCCAGCCCGATTGCCTGGATCGGCGCGATGGTACCGCTCAGTATCTCCTATTTCCTGGTGATACGCAAGCTGCCGGCGCAGTTTGCGCCCCGGTCGGAAGCCTGAAAAAAGAAAAAGCCCGGGATGGAAAAATCGCCGGGCTTTTTCTTTTTTTGCTGTTCAAACGGGACAGATTGTGTTAAAATGACAATAATACTATTTCTTGATAAAAAGATTTTAATCTTTTTATCGCGGCGAGATATGCCGCCGTGCCTGCGGCGCATCAAGAAAAGTATTGACAACATTCTTGGCGGCTGTGCCGCCGGACCGCATTCTGCGGCCCAATAAAACGACTGCATCGTTTTATTGAGAATTCGTATAATAATCAGGGGGGATTTCTCCTGAAAATAAAGCAGCGGAAGGCAGGTATTTTTATGGCAGAACCAACTTTAGTCGTTATGGCGGCCGGAATGGGGAGCCGGTTCGGCGGCCTGAAACAGATCACTCCCATTGATGAGCAAGGGCACAAGATCCTGGATTTTTCCCTCTATGATGCAGTGCAGGCCGGGTTCAGGAAGGCCGCGTTTATCATTAAGCGGGAGATTGAATCGGACTTCCGCGAGGCGATCGGCAGCAAGCTGGAAAATCGGATTTCCGTACAATATATTTTTCAGGAAATCGGGGATCTGCCGGAGGGCTTTTCGGTTCCCGAAGGCCGGATCAAGCCTTGGGGAACCGGACACGCAGTTCGGGCTTGCCTAGGGCGGATCGACGGGCCGTTTGCCGTGATTAACGCGGACGACTTTTATGGCCGGAGCGCTTTCCAGGCGGCGTATGGCTTCCTGACTCAGGGCGGGGACGGGGAACGGTACCGTTACGCAATGGTCGGCTACCCGATCTCGAATACCCTGACGGAAAACGGTTCGGTTTCGCGGGGGATCTGCGAAACGGGCGGCCAGCACCGCCTGACACGGATCACCGAGCGCACCCGGATTGAGCGCCGCCCGGATGGACCTGCCTTTACCGAGGACGGGGGGGAAAGCTGGACTTCGCTGAGCGAAACTGCGGTGGCTTCCATGAACTTCTGGGCGTTTACCCCCAGTATGCTGGAGGAATTGGATCGCCGGTTTGCCGCGTTCCTGAAAGCCAGCCTGCCTCAAAATCCGCTGAAATGCGAGTATTTCCTGCCCAGCGTGGTCGGCGAGCTGATTGAGGAGGGGAAAGCCGAAGTAACCGTGCTGCAATCTCAGGACCAATGGTATGGCGTGACCTATCAGGAAGATCGTGCGGCGGTAGAAGCCGCTGTCCGGCAGATGAAAGCGGAGGGACGTTATCCGGAGCAGCTTTGGAAATAACGGAACCTTGTTTTGAAAAGGAGGAATTTGTATGTCTATTTTAGTAACCGGCGGCGCCGGATATATTGGCAGTCACACTTGTGTGGAACTGTTAAACCAGGGTTATGAAGTAGTGGTGATTGACAACCTGTCCAACTCCAGCCGGGTTTCCCTGGAGCGGGTAGAGGAACTGACCGGGAAGAAAATCCCTTTTTATGAGGCAGACCTGCTGGACCGGGCTGCTGTTGAGGAATTGTTCTCCCGTGAAAAAATTACGGACGTTATTCACTTCGCCGGGCTGAAGGCGGTTGGAGAGTCGGTTCAGAAGCCGCTGGAATATTATCACAACAACCTGACCGGGACGCTGGTCCTCTGCGAGGTCATGCGGGAGCATGGGGTCAAAAATCTGGTGTTCAGCTCTTCCGCGACGGTTTACGGCAGTCCGGAAAGCGTGCCGATCCGGGAGGATTTCCCGCTGTCTGCCACCAATCCCTACGGCTATACCAAGCTGATGCTGGAACAGATCCTAACCGATCTTCACACGGCAGATCCGGAATGGAATGTGACCCTCCTCCGGTACTTTAACCCGGTAGGCGCGCATCAAAGCGGACGGATCGGCGAGGATCCGAATGGGATCCCGAATAACCTGGTGCCTTATATCACCCAGGTAGCTTCCGGGAAGCTGGATTACCTGCGGGTTTATGGCGACGATTACGACACCCGGGACGGCAGCGGCGTGCGGGATTATATCCATGTGGTGGATCTGGCGCTGGGGCATATCAAGGCGATCGAAAAGATGAAGGAAGGCCCAGCGGTACGGATTTACAACCTGGGCACCGGGAACGGTTACAGTGTGCTGGAAATGCTGAAGAGCTTTGAGGAAGCAGTCGGCCGGCCGATTCCCTATAAAATCGAGGGGCGCCGGCCCGGCGACATCGCGGAATGCTATGCCGACCCTGCCAAGGCCAAGGCAGAGCTGGGCTGGGAAGCGGTTTTTGGCCTTTCGGAAATGTGCCGGGATTCCTGGAACTGGCAGAAAAGCAACCCGAACGGCTACCGGGGATAGACAGGAAAAAGGCGTGGAACAATTTTGTTCCACGCCTTTTGGCTGTTTGGGATGATTTTTTGCAGGGAGATTATATTTTTACCGGATGCTTCCGTCGCCGGT
>CANSRB010000001.1 GCA_947649285.1 uncultured Clostridia bacterium | reverse complement strand
CGGCTCAACAAATCGGGATTTATGGAGGAATATGTCTGGTTTTGGAATGTTTTCATGGTTCAGCTATCAATTACCCATACAGCAACGATTGCAAATGATAAGGAGTTCAGGATTTGATGCGGTATCTCTTTGGTGGGGGGATGAATTGCAGGATAAAAATAGTCAACCTGAGATGGCAAGAAAATTGGGGCTTGATATTGACTATATTCATGCACCATGCAATAATCCTAATGATTTATGGATAGATGGATTGAATGGTGACGATTATCTTCGTACAATCGCATCGTGTATTAGCGATTGTGAACATTACAATATCCCCACAGTCGTTATGCATATTACGCGATTATCCTCGAAACCCAAGGTTGCACAAATTGGTTTAGAGCGAATGAAAAGATTGGTAGATTTTTCTGAAAAAAAGAAGATAAACTTGGCTCTTGAAAATCTGGATAGTATACAGCACCTTGATTATATTTATGAAAATATAAAATCAGAGTATTTAGGTTTTTGCTATGACAGTGGACACGAATACTTTAATCATCGAGATGCTGATTGTTTATCACGATATGGTAGTAAATTATTTGCGGTACACTTGGATGATAATTGCGGAGATGATGATACACATCTACTCCCTTATGATGGTAACATAAAGTGGGATATAATAAAACAGAAGCTAAAAAAATGCAACGACATTAGATATCTGACTTTGAAGGTAGATTTTAACCGCAATCATAAAACAAGTTCATTGTATAAGGGCTTATCGGCAAATGAATTTGTGGCATTAGCATACGAGAGGATATTATTGCTAAAATAAATCCCGATTTATGCGAATACCGCCCATATAAAACTTAATGTTGAAAAGAGATTGCACAGGCAATGAAAACACAGGCTGATGTATAAGTCCCTTTTTTTATACGCTGCATACGCAGCCGGCGCAAATACCAATATGCGGAATAGGTTGTTAAAGGGAAGCCAAAAGTGATAGAGCGAAAACAAAACGGCAATTAGGATGGGGGTAATCGGACCTTGCTTTTCATAATGCGAGGTTAAATATCCTCTGAAAAACAATTCCTCTGTTACCGGCCCAATGAACACATTGAAAATCCCATAATAGACGCAGGTCAAAACCAGCATTGGCTTTGAAAAAGTTTTCAGATACTCGTAATTTGTCCAATCAAAGCCGCTTGGCAAATGCTGAAGCAGATCGCTTCTGATCCCTGCAAAAACTTGATTTTCAATCGGCGCGATAAAAGCGGACAGCAGACCTGCCATTCCGAAAAGCACAAACGCAATCATCAGCACTTTCCAAATGGAGCACTTTTCTTGTCCGGCAAACGCGCTTTGAAGGGAGTACTTCCCGTATTCACGTTTGCTTGCTTTCAGAATCATCCCGAGCTCTATCGGCATTAAAATAAATGTCCCTAAAATGCAAAATAATAGAATATGCGGTATACTGCAAAAATGCCCCAATATCAAATAGCTCAAGCTCAAAGCTGCTGTAGGGATAAATACTCTCCATATAAGTCCTTTTGTATTTATTTTATTCATCTTAATTGTCCTAAGTATTGCAGATTATTCGGCGTATGGAAGGTATGTCGTTGGGGAACGATAACATAAATTCTTGATGAAATAAATGCATTCATTTTGGTTTGCTTAAATTCACGTAAATGAATAAAGGGCGGCAAAACCGCCCTTTATTCATTATATTTCAGAATCAAATTTTGACGATTTCACCGTAGACCACACCGGAGCAGTGCGCCGCGTTGGCTTCGTCCGTGTCGAGATGCATCGCGGTAGCGAATTTTTCACTGACGCGGACCACCACATCGCCCAAGATCATGCTGCGGTCGCCGGTTTCAATCTTCACCCAGACCACTTCCTTGTCTGAAACGCCCAGTTCCTTGGCGTCCTTCGGTGTGGTATGGATATGGCGTTTCGCCACAATCACCCCTTCGCTCAGCTCGACTTCGCCGCAGGGGCCGACCAGCTTGCAGGGTGCGCTTCCGGCGATATCCCCGGATTCGCGGATGGGCGGGTTCAGGCCGAGGGCGCGTGCGTCGGAGAGGGAAACCTCCACCTGAGTGCTGGGGCGCTCCGGCCCGAGGATGCTCATGCTCAGCTGGCCGCGGGGGCCTACAACGGTGACTTTTTCATTGGTGGCGAACTGCCCCGGCTGGGACAGGTCTTTTTTATGGGACAAAGCGGCGCCTGCGCCGAACAGGGTTTCCAGATCTGCCTTGGTAACGTGCAGATGCCGTGCAGAAGTTTCGACTAAAATTTTCATTTCAAACTCCATTCTCCCGTATTCTGCCGGGAACGCGGCGAAAACAGGGGATTTTTCTTTTATTATAATACAATGGAATTTGCTTTTCAACTATTTTTGTGCTATAGTAAACGCACTTGGCCTGATTCAACAGGCCAAGTGCGTAAGCGACGGTATCAAACAGATCAGCCGAAACCGGAGAAGCATCAGGTATGTAGCATTTGACATCCTGTGCTTGAGACTTCCTTCTAAAAACGGGGGCTATTCCGGACGGCGTCCCAGCCCAAAGCTGACGGTCAGCGCATTGTCGATCCGGTTCATGGAGCTGCTGTCGAGTTTGCCCATTTTTTCTTTTAAACGTTTTTTATCTATGGTTCGGATCTGTTCGAGTAGAACGATCGAATTTTTTTGCAGGCCGCTGCTCTGGGTGGAAAGCTCGATATGGGTGGGCAGCCTGGCTTTTTCATGCTGGCTGGTGATCGCCGCGGCGATCACGGTGGGGCTGTATTTGTTGCCTACGTCGTTTTGTACAATCAACACAGGACGGATCCCGCCCTGCTCGCTTCCTACGACTGGGCTTAAATCCGCGTAATAGATTTCTCCCCGGCGTATTGACACGTTGATTCACGCTCCTTTATTTTTCAGAATAGTGGGGCCGGCTGTTTGTATAGTCAACACACTTGAAAAAACGCAAATTGCGTTTTTCAGCCGGCGGTCGTAGCCCGTCGGCTGTGCGCTCTGCACACCAGTGTTAACTATGAAGTCCGAACCGAGGCCGCTTCTGCGGCCTCCTGCGGCGGTTCTTTGCCGCAGGCTTCAAAAGAATCAAAATGATTCTTTTGAAGTGTTTCGGCTATAGTTTGGGGCAAATCTGCTGGTTTTATACAGTCCTGTTTTTGAAACAGTCGGGAAAAACGGCCGGTATTATTCTGTATTCTGCGTTCTTTCCAAACAAGGGGGAAGAACGCGCGGGGCAATCGGCCCCGCAGAGCATTCTATGCCTGCGCGGCCCGCTTTGACAGCGGCGCGGAGCCAGACGAAATTGGAAAAGGAGGAAATCAGATGGAATTTTCTTGGAGTATGGGCAAAACGGATTTTGAAGGCAGCTTCTTTGTTCGAAAAAAAGTTTTTATGGAGGAGCAGGGCTTTCACGACGAGTTCGATTCGACGGATGAAACAGCCTGGCATCTGATAGTCCGTCAATCCGGGGGGCCGGTTGCTACGGCGCGGGTCTTCCCGGAAGGGGAGGATTCCTGGCATTTTGGACGGATCTGCGTCCTGCCGGAATATCGGGGAGCCGGATTGGGAAGGAAAATCATGGAGCAGCTGGAGGAAAAGGCGGCGGCGCTCGGGGCGAAAAGGTTTGTACTTTCGGCGCAGAAGCAGGCCCGGGGATTTTATGAAAAGCTGGGATACCGGCAGGAGGGTGAGGAGTATCTGGACGAGCACTGCCCCCATGTCTGGATGGTGAAGGAAATGCCCAGCCAAAGTTCAAAGATTGTTTAGATTTCAAATTTGACAAAAATTGGTTTATTCTTTATAATAGAAAGCATAATAGAGATGAAAAAAGACACCGGGCGGAAGCTCAGAAGGGCAGGCTTTCGTCCTTTGCAGAATTTGGAAGAGAGGAGAATCCCCGCAGCCCTGGGGGAGTAGGATGCAGAATGAATGAAGCGGAAAAGAAGTTTTTGTGCTATAAAGGCAAACCGCTGGTCCGCAGCGGGAACACCATCTATTATGGCAGCATGACGGACGAATACGTCTGTATGCTTCAGATTGTAGATCAGGCGAAGCTTGACGGCGAGGAGGTCGCCAACAATGTGATTGTCCAGCTGATGCGTACCGGCAAGGAGATCAAGCCGCAGGATATTATCGTGAAAAAAAGCGAAAAGGTAGGATTGTATCCGGCGCTGGATATCGCGTCGATCTGGCTGAAAAAGGCGCTGAATTAAGAACCAGCCTCCCCTCTGTGCAGGAAACCTGTGCAGAGGGGAATTTTTTAACCGGGTTTCCTGAAACGGAAAATACAGAAGGCAGGGTGTGGATACGCGGAATTTTCCATGAAAGCAGCGGCATTATACGAATTCTCAATAAAACGATTTTAATCTTTTTATCAAGAATAGTATTACTGGAAATCTGCCGCAGAATAGGTTATAATGGCTGTAAACAGAAAGGATGCGATATCATGGAAATTTCTTCTTATGTGGATGGGATCCTGGGCACTCTCTCCGAGCTGACGGCGATCCATTCCCCGACAGGTTATACTAAAGACGCCGCGGATTACGTGTTCCACGCATTGAAAAAGCTGGGCTATGCGCCGGAACAGACCCGCAAGGGCGGCGTGCTCTGCTGTTTAGGCGGGCCGGAAGGCTCGGAAGGGCTGCTGCTTTCGGCACACGTGGACACGCTGGGCGGGATGGTCGCCGAGGTCAAGTCAAACGGGCGGCTCCGGCTGGCTTCCGGCGGGTTTGCCAATCCCAATACCGAGGCGGAAAACGTGACGATTATCACCCGGGAGGGCAAGCGTTATGAGGGGACCTATCAGCTGAACAACGCGTCGATCCATGTCAATAAAGACTACCGTACCGAAAAGCGGGACAGCACGACCATGGAGGTAGTGATCGATGAAGCCACCGCCTCCAAGGAGAGCACCTTGGCGCTGGGTATCCAGCCGGGAGATATCGTCTGCTTCGACCCGCGCACCCGGGTAACGGCTTCCGGTTATATCAAAAGCCGGTTTTTGGACGATAAGCTGAGTGCGGCAATCCTACTGGGCTATGCGCGGTATCTCAAGGAAGAGGGGGTTTCCCTTTCCCGCCGGGTTTACCTGCATTTTACGGTTTATGAAGAGTGCGGGCATGGCGGCTCCGGCTCTGTCCCGGCGGATGTGACGGAGATGCTGGCTGTGGATATGGGCTGTGTAGGCGAGGGCCTGCTTTGTGATGAGCAGATGGTGTCCATCTGCGCGCGGGACAGCGCCGGGCCGTATCATTATGATATGACCACCCGGCTGATCCGGCTGGCGAAAGAAAACGGGCTGAATTACGCGGTGGACGTTTATCCGTATTATGGCTCGGACGCAGACGCGGCCGTCAGCGCCGGGAATGACCTGCGCCATGCCCTGATCGGCCCGGGGGTTTATGCGTCCCATGGCTATGAGCGCTCCCATCGGGATGGGGCGGAGAACACCTTCCGTCTGATCTGCCTGTACGCGGTTTAGGCCCATGCAGGAGCTTTTACATGAAAAGCAGGATCTCTGGACTCATTTAAGCCGGGCCGGCCGTCCGATTTTTCTGTACGGCATGGGGGATGGGGCGGAGAAAATTCTTTCCGTACTGGAACGGCGGGGCATTTCCATTGCGGGATTTTTCGCCAGTGACGAATTTGTCCGGGGGCATTCCTTCAAGGGGCATTTGGTGCGGAAATACGGCGAGGTCCGCGCGGAGCATCCGGATCTGATTGCGCTGCTGGCCTTTGCCATCGACTATGAACCGATGCTTTCCCGCCTGAATCAGATGGACGAAGAATGCGAGTTTTACGCGCCGGATGTTCCAGTCATCCCGGTGGATGAGCAGGTTTTTGACCTGGATTACCTGCGGCGGCATGAGCCCGAGCTGGACGAGGTCTACCGCCGGCTGGCGGACGAACAGTCCCGTCGGGTATTCCGGGATGTGCTGGATTATAAGGTCAGCGGTAAAATCCGCTATCTGCGGGACTGTGAAACCGAAACTGCCGAGGCTTACCGGCTGCTGGAGCTTTCCCCCGAAGAAGCCTATGTGGATTTAGGCGCGTATAACGGGGATACGGTGCGGGAGTTTTTGCGGTACTGCCCCTCTTATGAACGGATTATCGCCTTTGAACCGGACAGCCGGAACTTCCGGAAGCTGACTGCCTATCTGAAGGAATCCGGGGTAGAGCGGGCAGAGGCGTATCCGTTCGGCGCTTGGAGCGAACCGGGCACCCTATATTTCAAGGGCGGGAAGGGCGGCCGGAACTCCATGCTTTCCAAGGAGGGCAGCCGGGCGGTTGAGGTGGATACGGTGGACCGGGTCTGTACGGGCCGGGTCAGCCTGCTCAAGCTGGATGTGGAAGGGGCGGAATCGGAAGCGGTCCGGGGTGCCTCCCGTACCATCCGGGAGCAGAAGCCCAAAATCATGCTGAGCGCTTATCATAAAAACGAGGACTTGTTTGCGCTGCCTTTGCAGATTCTGAAACTGAATCCGGCATACCGGGTCTATTTGCGGCATCATCCTTATGTCCCGGCTTGGGAAACCAATTTTTATTTTATTTAGGGCTTGACAACCCTGCCCGGATCGGGTATAATAAACAAGCATCTGATAGAAAAGATGCTTTGGAGAAGTCGCCTAGCCCGGTTTATGGCGCACGACTGGAACTCGTGTATGGGTTAATAGCTCATCGAGGGTTCGAATCCCTCCTTCTCCGCCAACGGTTTCAAAGCCGAACATAAAAAAACGCTTCGGATTTTCCGAAGCGTTTTTTTATCATCAGGAAATTCCAAAAGCAAGGTAAAGGGGATGGCAGAATGCCGGATTACAAAGCGATGTACTATCATTTGGCGGGCCGGATGGCAACAGCGATAGATGCGCTGGAGGCCACCACGAACGCACTTTCGGATATTACCCGGAAGCTTAAGCTGGCCCAGCAAACCACTGAAGAGATGTTTATCGGTGGAGATGAGGAGGAAGAGTAGGCGGGGGCTTCAGATATGCTATAGAGATTCAGCAGGAAACGGGTTGGCTGGTTTTTTGTTTGAGGAGGTATGGAGGCTTGAAAAAGCGACTCGCTGCGGCAATAATAGGGTTCAGTCTGCTGCTGGTAGGCTGCCAGGTGGATCAAACGGAAAATGAAAGGCCCATGCTGGCGGAAAATCCCTCCATAGCGAATGATACACAGCCCGATATGGATTCCGCTCGAGAAACCTTGATCCGTTATCTAACGGATTGCTGGGGATATCGCGAGGGTGTTTACCGATTTGTTTTTGATGCGGTTATTGAACTGCATCAAGAGGAATACAGCGTGTTCAAGGTATACTTTTCGGAAGATGAATACTTAAATTCATTCGCGATTTCTCTTTTGGAGAAAAAGGTCTATGTATCAGATGGAAGGGGCGAGTGGATTGAAGATATCAATCCCGACCCTTGGACGAAATGGGAATAGAAGAGATCTCCCCTATTCCCAATAACCTCTGAACAAACCGCCGGGCAGGTGATCCCTGTCCGGCGGTTTGTTTGTTTTTTGCGGGGTTATTTCAGCGTTTCGATCCATTCCCCGTTTTCCAGATAGAAAAAGTGCTCCGTCAGCGTATCGCTGCAAAACAGCTTGAGCATATTTGGCATACTGCTTGCCAGCTTCATCCCGGGCAGCGCGGCCAGCGGGACCCATCGGACCTCCCCTTCATCCGAGGAAACCAATTTCCCCTCAAACTGATCCGTCTTGTAGAGAAACACGACCGTTCGGGTTCCATCCTCCTCGACCCAGTCTTTGACGCCGCACATCTGAAGGTCCGATACCGTCAGCCCGGTTTCCTCAAAAACCTCCCGGATGATAGCGTCCGTAAAGGATTCGCCCTTTTCGGCATGGCCGCCCGGAAAAGTAATGCCGGGCCAGCTTGGATCCACCCGGTCCAGGATCAATACGTTGCCCTCCCCGTCCAAGATCATGCACATATTGGTAAATACGGCCCTTTCGCTTCTATCCATATGCGGCTCCCCTTTGCTGTAGTTTATTTCAACTCGCCGGATGGGAATTTCCGTCCGGCGGGTTGCTTCAGATCAATCCGGCAATGATACTGTCCGCGCCGAATTTAAACGCGCCATAGATGGCGGAGTTGGTATAAAGCGGGGCTTTTACCCAGGAGCGTACCGGATGCGGCCCGTTGAAGCAGCGGTAGATCTCTTCAAAAAAGACATCGCCGAAACGGGAATATTCGCCGCCGATAATGGCCGCTTCCACATCCAGCGTATAGGTCAGGTTGGCGATCAGCTGGCCGAAGGTCCGGCCCATGTACCGCCCGAAATCCTGGCAGAACTCGTCCCCCTTTAGGGCGGCGTCGATCAGGGTGTCCAAAAAATAATCCCCGGAGGCAAACCGTTCCGCTAAAATCGAGTGCCGGGCTTCTTCGGCATATTGGTTCAAAAAGCTGCGGATCCCTTTGCCGGAGGCGATCTCCCCAATATAGCAGTACGCCCCGGTCAGCTCATTGTAAACCCAGGAGAATTCCATCTCACCGGCCGCGTGGTTCCGCCCTTCGTAAAGCTCGCCATCCAGGATGATCCCGGCGCTGACATCGAAGCCAGCCCAGAAGAAGACCAGGCTGTCGGCTTCTTTGCCCACGCCGAAGTGTTTTTCCCCAAGCGCCGCGAGGTTGATATCGTTCATGACGACGATTTTATCTTTGAAATAAGGCCGGAAAACATCGGCCAGATTGATAATTTCGCCGCTGTACATACAGCGGAAGTCGATATGATCCTCATCATAACGGGAGGTAGGCGCTGTTAAAACCAGCCGGCCGATTTTATGCACATCAATTTCGTTCTTGCGGAAAATGCGGTTCAGCGCCTCGGGCACATAATTAAAAATAACAGCTGCGCTGTAATCGCAGGGAAGTTCAATGTTATCGGTGAAAATAGGCTCGCAGTAGAGGTTGCAGACAGCCACGGAAATCTTGTTCCGAGTGATATAGCTGATGAAGTCCAGCGCCAAGACGTACTTAAAATCCTTATTAAAATCCACCAGCATCGGTTTTTTTCCAACGCAGGTTTCGCTGAACCCGATTTCGGTGAGCAGGTCCATCTGAATCAGCTCAGTAACATTGGCAGAAACCGTCGGCTTGCTGATTTTGAGCACCTTGGAAAGGTCTGCGCGGGAAATAGGGCCGTTTTTAATGATATAATCAATAATGGCACGCTGATTATTTTTTTTCAGCAGAGTTTGATTTCCGGCATCCATACGGCGGGTCCTCCTTCTAGTAAGGTTCTATTACATTTAGTATAGGCCACCTGGCAAGGGATTGTCAAGTGCGGGGGAGAAAAGAACATGCGCGTTTCATAAAAAAGCAGTATCATGAAAGGTTCAAGGGTTTTCGCACGGTCTGCCATGTGGGGATGTCTCTCTGCTGTCTGTCGGGCCGCCCCGACTGAACGTCGGAGGAATGTCTCGACAGCTCGGGGGCTGCTCCTCTTTATAGTCAACGCACTTGAAAAGAAGCATTAGCTTCTTTTCAATACTGCGGCATAATATGCCGCAGTGGGCCACGAAGCGGCCATGCGGTAGGGCTTCATAGACGGCGCACAGCGCATTTTATGCGCGAACAGGCAAAGCCTGACCCTCAAATCGGGTATCGATTTGAGGGTGTGCCGATTATAAAGTTTGATTCTTTTTATGAGACAGGCGTGAGGCAAGAAGGAAATTCCTTTTGGCCGTCCGGCAGCTTTTCTGCGATTAGGAATTTGATTTTGATTCCCTCCGCCGAATACATCTCCTCGTGTTCGGTCCGGAAATTGGGCTCGAACCCGCTTTTATGCAGATCTTCCGTGCGGTATCGGATGCCGAAGCCGCTCTCTTCAAAATAACGCACCGAATGTGCGAACAGCTCGTCATCGTCAGTTTTGAACCAGATTTCCCCGCCGTCGAGCAGGAAAGCCCGGTATTTGGCAAGCTGGCGGGAGTGGGTCAGCCGTTTTTTATACTGTTTGGGCTTGGGCCAGGGATTGCAGAAATTGATGAAGATCCGCTCCGCCTGATCCTCCGGGGAGAGGAAGAGGTCGATCCGGGTGATATCGAAAATAGTCATCCGCAGGTTGCCGATCTCGCGGCCGGCTTCAAAATAAGCGGATTGGATTTTCCGCCGGCCAACGCCCAGCACATCCGTGCTCAGGTCCACCCCCAGGAAATTCTTGTCCGGATGGGCCAGGGCCGCCTGGGCCAGGAAGCTGCCTTTGCCGCAGCCCAGCTCCAGCCAGAGCGGCTGGGGAGCCGCAAATTCTTCTGCCCACCGGCCCCGGCAGGGGGAGGGGGCCGGGATATAAAACGGGCAGACAGCCAGCTCCGGCTTTGCCCACTTTTTAGTACGCATTCGCATTCAGATCCAGTTCCTTTCTGTATCGGGTTTCCCTGCCGGAGGGGGGCTTCTGCTCCATCGGTTTCTTTCCATAAAGACAGGCAGGAATATTTTAGCGCCGCCGGGGGGAATACAGTATTATAGGATAGAGGATTTCAGGCGGGTTGTCAACCGGGCGTAATGTCTGCCCCGCGCCGGAAAAAGAAAACCGTTGGGGCCGGTTCGGCAAACTGTCCAGTTCGGCAGGGGGAAACAGGCGGAATTTTTGCGGACGGGGTCGGAATTTGGCTCTTGACAAACCAGAGGGAATCCAGTATAATAACAAATGTAAAGTTTTTGGCTTTACACAATAGGCGAGGAGGCGGCGGAATGAGCAAGAACCTGGATGTTGCGGTCCTGTTGGATTTTTATGGCGAGATGCTGACCGAAAAGCAGCGGGATGCGATCGACCTTTATTATAATCAGGATCTTTCCCTCGCAGAAATCGCCGAGCATGAAAATATCACCCGACAGGGTGTACGGGACTCGATCAAACGCGGCGAGGTATTTTTGTTCGAGCTGGAGGATAAGCTCCGGATGTTCGACCAATATATCGAAACCATGAAGTCGTTCCAGGAAGTCCGTTATGTGCTCGAACGGATCCAGAAAGAAAACAGTACCTATCACTACTCCCACGCGATTGATGAAAATATCAGCCAGGCGCTGGGGATTATTGAAGATTATCTGAAGAAAAATTCCTGATTACAGGCGAAAGGAAGGAACGCTCTTGGCCTTTGAATCCCTTTCCGACAAGCTGTCCAACGCGTTTAAGCGGCTCCGCTCCAAGGGGAAGTTGAACGAGGCGGATATCAAAGACGCAATGCGCGAAGTCAAAATGGCGCTGCTGGAAGCGGACGTCAGTTATAAAGTGGTGCGGGATTTTGTCAAAACCGTCAGTGAACGTGCCGTCGGCGCAGAAGTGCTGGAAAGCCTGACCCCGGCACAGCAGGTCGTCAAAATCGTCAACGATGAGCTCTGCGCTTTGATGGGCGGGCAGAATCAGCGGATCCAGATGCCTTCCAAGCCGCCTTGTATTATCATGATGTGCGGGCTTCAGGGTGCCGGGAAAACGACTCACGCCGCCAAGCTGGCGAAATATTTCCTCAAGCAGGGGCATCGGCCGCTGCTGGCTGCCTGTGACGTTTACCGTCCGGCAGCGATCGACCAGCTGAAGGTGGTCGGGGAACAGGCTGGTGCGGCTGTATTCGAGATGGGCCAGGGGAATCCGGTCCGGATTGCGGCGGAGGCTGTGAAGCACGCCAAGGATCACGGCAATGATATCGTGATTCTGGATACCGCCGGGCGCCTGCATATCGACGAAACCCTGATGAAGGAATTACAGGAAATCAAGGCGGAGGTTTCGCCGCATGAAATTATGCTGGTGGTCGATGCGATGACCGGGCAGGATGCGGTGAATGTTTCGGATGCCTTCAACAACGCGCTGGAGATTGATTCCGTTCTGCTGACCAAGCTGGACGGCGATACCCGGGGCGGGGCGGCGCTTTCGGTGCTGGCTGTGACGGGAAAGCCGATCAAATTTGCCGGTATCGGCGAAAAGCTGGATGAGCTGGAACCCTTCCATCCGGAGCGGATGGCCTCCCGGATTTTGGGGATGGGCGATGTCCTGACCCTGATCGAAAAGGCGCAGGATTCCCTGGATGAGAAAAAGACCGCCCAGATGATCCAGAAAATGCAGCAGAACAGCTTCAATATGAACGACCTGCTGGATCAGATGCGGCAGATTAAAAATATGGGTTCCATGCAGCAGGTGATCTCCATGCTCCCGGGGATTGGGAATAAGGTGAAGGAAGAGGATTTGGGGGACAGCGATAAAAAGCTGGCTCTGACCGAAGCGATTATCACCTCGATGACCAAGGAGGAACGGGAAAAGCCTTCGATCATCAATCCCAGCCGCAAACGCCGGATTGCCGCCGGAAGCGGCACCAAGGTGGAGGATGTCAACCGTCTGCTCAAGCAGTTCGAAATGATGCAGAAGATGATGAAGCAGATGACCGGTTCTGCCAAAGGGAAAAAGGGCCGCCGTAAAATGTTTCCCCGGTTCCCAATGTAACGGGTGCCGCGCGGCCGTATAAAAGCCGTTACTCCTGCGAAGCAGGGTGTAATATAGAATGAAAAACAAAAAGAATAAGGAGGTGCTGAAAATGGCAGTAAAAATCAGACTGCGCCGTTTGGGCGCAAAGAAAGCTCCATTTTACCGCATTGTTGTTGCAGATTCCAGATATCCGAGAGACGGCCGCTTCATCGAGGAGATCGGCTACTATGACCCGACCAAGAATCCTTCCGTGGTTCATGTAGATGGGGAAAAAGCAAAGCAGTGGATTGCAAACGGCGCACAGCCGACCGATACCGTCAAGAAGATTCTCAAAGAAAACGGCACCATCTAGTGCCGGGTTTTTGGGCCGGAGGTTGAAATGAAAGAATTGCTGGAAACAATCGCCCGGGGGTTGGTGGTCAACAAGGATGGCGTGACCGTCACAGTTGACGAACCAAACGAGGAGAACGTGGTGGTGTACCATCTCCATGTGGCTCCGGAGGATATGGGCAGAGTCATCGGCAAGCAGGGCCGGATTGCCAAGGCGGTTCGGGTAGTGATGCGTGCCGGCGCAACACGCGTAAATCAAAAGGTCGCGGTTGAGATCGACTGAGAAACGGGAAGCGTCAGCTTCCCGTTTTTATCTTTTTCGGGAAAACAGGCAGTCGATCTTACAGACGAAGGAAAATCAATTCCCGCAGCGGCCCTGTCAGGGGTGCGGGACCCAGCTAAAAAGGGGGAAGCGATGAAAAAACCATATTTAGAAGCAGGGCGGATTGTTTCGGTCACCGGGCTGAAGGGGGAAGTGCGGGTAGATCCCTGGACGGATTCCCCCGAGGTGCTGGTTGGGCTGAAAACCCTCTATTTTGAGGAGGGCGCCCGGCCGGTTCGGGTAGAACGCGCACGGGTACAGAAAAATGTAGCCGTGCTCAAGCTGGAAGGGACGGATGATGTGGATGCGGCAAACGGGCTGCGGGGTAAGCTCCTGTATGTCCGCCGGGAGGATTTCCCGCTGGAGGAGGGCTCTTATTTTATCCAGGATCTGATTGGGCTGCGGGTGGTGGACGCGGATGACCCCTCGATTGAGTACGGGATTTTGAAAGAGGTCAGCCCGACCGGTGCGAACGACGTTTACCACATCGTCCAGGAGGGGAAAACCGTGCTGATCCCGGCTATCCGGCAGGTGATTGTAGAAACGGACCCGGATCAGGGGATTATGCGGATCCGTCCGCTGGAGGGGCTGTTCGATGCGGATTGATATCGCGACCCTTTTTCCGGAACTTTGCGAAGCGGTGTTGTCGGCCAGTATCCTGGGCCGGGCGAGACGGTCCGGACGGATTTCGGTTTACTGCCATCAAATCCGGGACTATACCCTGGATAAGCATCGCCGGGTGGATGATACCTGCTATGGCGGCGGCAAGGGGATGGTTATGCAGGCCGAGCCGATCTATCGCTGCTATGAGGCTGTCTGTGCCCAGCTTCCGGACAAGCCTCATGTGATCTACCTCTCCCCCCAAGGAAAAACCTTGACCCAGCAGCGCTGCGTCGAGCTTTCCCGGATGGAGAACCTGCTGCTGCTTTGCGGGCATTACGAAGGGGTGGACGAGCGGGTTCTGGAAGAAATCGTGGACGAAGAAATTTCCATCGGGGATTATGTCCTCACGGGCGGGGAGCTGCCGGCGCTGGTTTTGGTGGACGGGATTGCGCGGATGTGCGAGGGGGTGCTTTCCTCCAGTGAATGTTATGAGGAGGAAAGCCACTATAACGGCCTGCTGGAGTATCCCCAGTATACCAAGCCGGAGGTCTGGCGGGAGCGTCGGGTGCCGGAAGTCTTGCTTTCCGGGCATCATGCCAATGTGGACCGTTGGCGGCGGAAGCAGCAGCTTTTGCGGACGCAGGAAAAACGTCCGGATCTCATGGCGCGCTACCAGCCTGCACCGGAGGACCGGAAGCTGCTGGCTGAGCTGGCTCTGGAGGAAGAAACACCCGGACTATACAAAGAGGAGAAACAGCGGTGAAATATTCAATTTGTATCGATGCGGTTTATGCGGGGGTGAACCCGACCCAGGCTATCCGGGAAAGCGCCCGGATGGGTTTCCCGGCGGTGGAATTCTGGTCCTGGTGGGATAAGGACTTACAGAAGATCAACGAAGCCGCGCAGGAAATGAGGGTGGAGATTGCCGCTTGCTGTACCCGGCTGGTTCCATTGACGGGGCAAGGGAAAGAAACGGATTTTTTGCAGGGATTGCAGGAAAGCATGAAAGCCGCAAAATCCCTGCGCTGCAAGCGGTTGATCGCTCAGACCGGGAACGATACCGGCGAGCCGGCGGAGGTGCAGGAAGGACGGATTGTCCATACGCTGAGGCAGGCGGCGCCGCTGCTGGAATCGGAAGGGATTACCCTGCTGCTGGAGCCGCTCAACGACAGGATCGATCATCCGGGTTATTTTCTGACCTCTTCTGAGAGGGGCTTCCGTTTGATTCAAGAAGTGGATTCCCCGGCGGTACGGCTGCTGTTTGATCTATACCATCAGCAGATCAGCGAAGGGGACCTGCTTCGAAGGCTGGAAAGGAATCTGGAATGGGTTGGGCATTTTCATGCGGCAGGAAATCCCGGGCGGCATGAATTGGATCGGGGTGAGCTGAATTACCCCTGGATTTTCCAGCGCTTGCAGAAGATGGGGTATCCCGGCCTGATCGGGTTGGAGTATCATCCGGAAGAGCCGGTAGGAGAAGGATTCAAACGACTCCCTGAACTTGGATAACAAATAAAAAGATGCCCTGAACACAGTTCAGGGCATCTTTTTCAAGCCGTTTTGTGGCGGCGCTTTCTCTCCTCAGGCGGGAATCCGGCTTTTGCAATCCGCCGGCGGAGCCATCCGCCTTGTATGTAGTAGATGATAAACAGGATCGAGGTCAAAATCCAGGTGATCGGGTAACTGTAAATGACTGTTTTGACATCCGGATAAAGCGGGACGGCAATTAAAATCCAGGCGACCCGCAGCACGCATACGCCAAAGCAGGTGATAATGGTGGGAATGAGGGAGTCGCCCGCCCCGCGCGCCGCACCGGACAGGATTTCAATACAGACGAAGGTGACATAGAAGGGAGTCAGGGTGTTCAATATCTCGATCCCCTTTTCGATGACGGCGGGATCGTCGGTAAACAGCCGGTAGAGGTATTGGCTGGTCAGGATCAGCAGCAGGCTCAGCCCGGCCGAGGTGGCCGCGGCCATACCCGAGCAGACCCGCACTCCTTTGCGGATCCGGTCGTACTGCTGCGCGCCGAAATTCTGCCCGGCGAAAGTGGTGATCGCCACACCAAAAGCGGTCAGTATCATCCAGAAAATGGAATCAATTTTTCCATAGGCTGTCCATGCGGCGATGATGTCGGTGCCGAAGGAATTGATGCTGGCCTGGATCATCACGTTTGAAATCGAATAGAGCACGGACTGCAGCCCGGCCGGGAACCCGATGGTGATAATCTCCCGCAGGATTTCCGGATAGAACCGGATTTCTTTGAAGTAAAGGCGGTAAACCTGATCGCTCCGGAGCAGGCAGAACAGCACCAGCGCCGCACTGATAAGCTGGGAAAGGAAGGTGGCGAGGGCGGCTCCCAATACCCCCATCCTCATCCAGACAACGAAGATCAGATCCAGCGCTAGGTTGACCAGGCAGCAGACGATCAGGATATAGAGCGGGCGTTTGGAGTCCCCGACTGCCCGCAGGATTCCCGAGCCGATGTTATACAGCAGGGAAAAGATGATGCCGGAAAAGTAGACCCGGATATAGGTCAGCGCATGGACCAGGATTTCGTCCGGCGTGCCCATGGCGCGGAGCGCCCAAGGGGATACCAGCAAACCGATCAGGGTCAGGGCAACCCCGCCCACAACCCCCAGCGCCATGGAGGTATGGACCGCTTTGCTGGTGTCCTCGCCCCGTCTGGCGCCGTAATATTGGGAGATGATGACCGTCGCGCCGGAAGAAAGGCCGACGAAGAAACCAACCAGCAGGTTGATCAAGGTGCCGGTTGCGCCGCCGACCGCCGCCAGCGCCTCCTTGCCGACAAACTGGCCGACAATGATGGCGTCTACCGTATTATAAAGCTGCTGGAAAAAGGTCCCCAGCAGGATGGGGAAAAAGAAATTCAAGAGCTGTTTCCAAATGACGCCCTGCGTCATGGTATTGTCCAAAGTTTCATCCGATCTCATGGCGGGCTTCCTCCTTTTTCGTTGAATTCCAGTGAGGATTACTCCTCAACATCCAGATCTTTTAAGCGGTAACCGTGTTCTTTGGCCAGCATTTTGGCGTCCGCCGTCAATTTCTTCAGGTATTTTTTGCGGGGAAGCGCCAACTCGACATAGCGGTGATCTTTCAGCAAGCGCCTTGCGGCTATATCCTCCGCAAACTCGCTCAGCCCGTCGTAGACAGGGGCTTTCCATTTATGATCCCAGCCTTTTTCCGCCAGTGCGCGCAGCAATCCGCCGCCGCCGATCCCCAGGCCGCCCGCCCATTGAACGCCGGCGGCATTGCAGAAATGCTGAAGGCTCCAGAGTGCATAGCGGGTGCGTTCGGATTCCGGCGCGTCCCCGTTGGCAATGCCGTAAACCAGGTAGGTTGGATTGGGGTTAGCGTGAAAATAGGCCTCCAGCTGGGTCAGGCAGCGGATCAGCTCGGAGGGGAGCCCGTCAAAATAGACCGGGGAGGAAACGACCAGGGCGTCATAGCCGGCCATGGTAAAGGGGGAAAAATCCAGGATGGAAACCAGCTTGGTCCGGTTCCGCCCTTTGAGCATGGGTTCCATTTCCTCCAGTAAAACGCCCGAGGTGCTGTCAATCCGCTTCGGACTGGCATTCAGCAGCGCAATATTCATTAAAAGACCTCCCCAATGTTCATTTCTTCCCGGGAAAAGGCAAAAGAGATCTGGACGTTATCCAGATCGAGCGTTTTTCCCAGCGCCGCGGCCATCCCTTTGAAATGCTCCTGCTCGATCTGGGTTCCGCCGTAAGCCAGGATTTTCAGCGGCGGGACAAAATTGAAGCGGGCGTTCCGGTAAAGCTTTTCTTTCCGCATGGCAAGAGTGGGGAGCAGGTAGCCCAGGCTGCGGTCCAGCACGGTTTTGACTTCGGGGCTGAAGCCGCCATAAATAATTTCCGTAATAAAAACCAGGGCGGAGGCTTCACCGAACAGCCGGGGGAGTTCGTCGAAGCCGTCGCTTTGGATACAGCGGCCGGGTGTGCGGTACCAGCAGGAAAGACAGCCCTTACATTTTTGAATGCCGCTTTCTTTGGGCGTAATTACGCAGGTGTCAGCAGGGACAAGCCCTTCGTAAAGCGCCCATTCGTAGGGGAAGAGGTCGTGAATCAGCAGCGTCATCGGCAATACCGTTCCTCGGTGGGGAGGAATTTCCTTTCTCGAAAATATGGTTTCATTCCTTATTATACTACATGGAAGGCAGGGGTGTCAAACCGCAGTTTATAAGCTCCCTTTTCAGATTGGTGTTGCTGAAAGCGGCTTCGCCAAACCATTCGTTAAAATATCTAAAGTGGGCAGCTATTCATTGGTGGATGACTGCCCAATAAAATAGAACTTATCTTTCTATTTGTTCCATAAGAAAGTTTATATTTTCTTCTATGGGTTTTGTTCCGTCAATTCTTATAATAGGACAGCTTAAAGACTGTATCCATTTTTCAACGGTATCTTCAGCTCTGGATTTGACTAAATGAAAAAATCGTTCTTCCTGTTCATATAAATCCCCGCCGAATAACATCCTATTGCCAAATTTCTGAAAGGAACGATTTTTAACTCGTTCTATCCGAATGTTTTTGGGAACATCAATCAATACAGCATATTGAAAAAAAGGATACATAGCTTCTCCATAATCACCCTTTACAGACGCAAAAACATAATTTTCATGTTTTTTAATCTCATTGAACAAAAGTATTTCAACATCTTCACGAGTACGTGGAGCGGCATAAATATAGGTAGGGTTTGTTTTAGGAAAATACAAGTCTTCAATATCTATAAAATAAAAATGCAGTTTCTGTGCAAGAGCCTTTCCCAGTGTACTTTTTCCCGAGCCGTTTAAACCGCATATCAAAATCCCTATTCCCATAAGCTGCTCCCTTAAAATCCCGATTTGTTTCATTCAAATTATATCATATAAGGAAAACAGCCACAAGTAGTTTATTATTATGCCAAGAGCGCACTTGCTCACCACCCCTAAGCGGGCGGGCGCGGTACTGCCTAACAGCAAGTGTGCGCTCCTTGAAGGAGACCCTCCAACGAGCTTGCGCCTTGCTGGCAGCCAAGAGAAAGCTTAAGACTCTCTCTTTTCAGAAAGTTGATCTTTTGGGGGAAAGTCCTCTTGACAAATCCCATCCTGCTCAACCATTTGCTTGAACGCCAGCCAGGTTTTATTCAGTCAGCGTTCCGCTTTTTCTTGCTTTGCCCTTCTGCCAGGGAAAAGAATCCTCCCGAAAATGGTCGCTTTTTCCCAATACCGCAAAGCTGAATCTCTTGACAATCTCCCCGTTGATTCTTACAATTAAAAGTAAGAGAAAGCCGCATTTGCGGCACAGAGGGAATGCTCCGCACCTGCCGGACGAAACGGAATCGTCCCGCCTTTCCCGGTCTGCTCTTTTCGGGAAAACAAGCCGAATGAATGGAGGTTTCATCCGAAAGCCCTGCAAAAGCATCTCGCCTTATATTTAAAGCACCCGCGTGCCCAACACGCCTAGCGGCCTATGGCTGTTCGAAGTCAAAGCAAAATTTTATTGCGGGAAGCGTGCGGATTATAATCGGGCTTTCAACAGTAGGGTGTCTGCCCCGCTGAAACCGGTTGTCTTTTTCATATCCCCCATGCAAAGCCAGCACTAGCTTTGGTGAAAGATAGGGTCGGCGAACCTGTTCCCCTTTTAACATCCCGGGAATACTTTGGCAGTATCCCTATGTCAGTCCGGACAAATAAGTCCCTCGTTCAAAAAAACAGGCGGCTGTCTGCCGGACTTTTGAAATTGTTCCAATATGTGAAACAACATCAGTTTTAATCAGGGGGATTTTCTTTTGAGGATTGCAATTGTTGATGACCTGCTGGCCGACCGCCAGCTTTTAGCTGGTTATATCCAGCATTATTTTGACGCGGAGGAACCGCTGCATACCGCGCAGATCACATCTTTTAAGTCTGGAACCGCTTTCCTTTCCGCATTCCATAAGGGTTTGTTTGATGTCATCTTCTTGGACATTTTTATGCCCGAAATGGACGGAATGGAGACCGCCCGGAAGATCCGGGAGATTGACAGCCACTGTCTGCTGATTTTCTCCAGTGTCAGCTCGGCCCATGCCGTGGAAAGCTTTGGGGTCCGCGCATTTCACTATCTGCTCAAGCCTTATGACTATGAACGATTCCGAGAAGTCTTTACCCTTTGCCGGCAATCGGTTGTCCTGCAGGACCCGTTTATCGAGGTAAAAGAATCCCGCATTCAGGTCAAAGTGCTGCTTCGTGAAATCATTTACGTGGACTATTCCAATCATTATATCCAGATCCATACCCGCAGCCGTCTGGTAAAAAGCTATATGCCCTTCCGAGCCTTTGCGGATATGCTGTTGGTATATCCGCAATTTTTATATTGCTACCGCAACTGTATCGTAAATATGGACGCGGTGGATAATATGATCGAAAAGGACTTCCTGATGTGCAACGGGGAGCGGATCCCGATCGCCCGCAAAAATTGGATCGCTGTAAAACAGCGTTTTTCTGATTATACCTTTGAAAAGCTGGGACGGGGTTCCGGCTAGACAAAAGCAGCGGGAGGCTGCCCGGCTAAGCGGGAAGCCTCCCATCCTTGTTTTTCTGCTTATACTAATTCTCAATAAAACGGCGCAGTCGATTTATTGGGCCGCAGAATGCGGTCCGGCGGCGTATCTCGCCGCGATAAAAAGATTTGTATCTTTTTATCAAGAAATAGTATTAAAGCAGGATGTACAGCAGCGCCAATAAAAGCATGGGATCTGCGCCTTCATTCATGAGCAGCAGCCCCACGCCCAACAGCAGCAAAACCTCGGGATCCAGGTTCATCTGGTCAAAAAAACCGGCCATTTCGTTCCCTTTGTTTTCCGGCGGGCCTAGCAGGGAGGACGAAACTTCCGGAGCCGCCGGCATTTCCGCCGCGGGTTCCGGAGCAGGCGCCGGCGGGGAAGGCGGCCGGTTCGGCTGGCTTTGCCGGATTTTTTCCTGTGAAATCCGCTGCATCTCATGAACCCGGCGCATCGCATCCTTCTGCATGGCAATAATCTGCGCGCTGGTATATTCGCTTTGTCCGGCCATTGCCTTCACCCCCCTTGCCTGGACCCGCTTACAGACCCGCGAAAATCCCGCTTTCCCGTAGGGCAGGCAGCATGGAGAACAGCCGCATCAGGCTGATCGCCTGATCCACCTTCGCCTGCCGCCGTGCCCCGAAATGCGGCTTCAGTGCCAGCAGCAGCTGGCTGTTTTTATCATTGACGTTCATCTTGGAAAAGACCTGCTGAAGCTTCAGGATCATCCCCATATCAATATTCGGGGCTGTGCTTTCCGCCGTTTGTGCGCCGCCCCCCATATTACCGGAAAGCCCGGAAAGCATCCCTGCCAGAGCGGAAAGATCCGGGCCCTGGGAATTCTGCTCGGGCGGAGGCGCTGAACTCCCTGCATTTCCCCCAAGCATTGCCGCCAGACCGGACAAATCCAGCCCACTGCCCGAGGGGGAAGCCGGCGGAGAAGAAGACTCCGCCGGTGAAGGGGAGCCCGCATTCCCTTGATTCAGCATGGCGCTGATATTCTTCAGCTGTTCCTGTCCTTCCGGGCTGGAGAGTATGTTTTGCAGTTTTGTCATCAGATCGTCCATCACCCACACCCTTTCCTTCTTTCCGTACCGCGGGAGCAGGCTCCTGAACGGCCGGGAAAACTATTTCATAAACTGCTGAATCAGCTTTTTAGCCTGAGGCGTATTCAGCATCTGCTGTGCCAGCTGCGGATTCCCCAGCACCTGCTCGAGCCTCTGGGCATCTTTGGGGTTCATTTTCTGAAGCAGCTGATCCAGCTTGCCGCTGTCAATCGTATTTTTCAGGCTGGCTGGGTCAACCCCGGCTTTCTGCCCAGCCTGGCGGATCAGATCGTCCAATTGGCTGTTGTTTTTATAAGTCAACCAAAACACTCCCTTAAAGAATTTGAAGGGCCATCGTCCCTTCTATCTCCAGTTTATGTTGCCGCAAAAAAATAGATACCCTGTTTCCGGGAAATATTTAAAATATCCGCCTTCTTTTTGCTCGATTTGTCAGAAACAAGCCGGACGCCTTCTAAAACGATGTCCATTTCGCCAAATATGGACAAACTTGCATTTTTCTGTTGACTTTTTCCAAGTTCCGCGTTATAATAAGTTTCGTTCTCTGACAAGAGTGAACGCATGGCGGTATAGCTCAGTTGGCTAGAGCATGCGGTTCATACCCGCAGTGTCGTTGGTTCAAATCCGACTACCGCTACCAGAACGGCCCGTTGGTCAAGAGGTCAAGACACCGCCCTTTCACGGCGGAATCGCGAGTTCGATTCTCGCACGGGTCACCATATAAAAGCAGTGAGGCAATCGTTTCGCTGTTTTTGCAGTATAAAATGTCTCTTGTTTTAAGTGATGTTTTATTCTGAAGATAATCGGTTCCTTGGAACTGTTTCAGATAAATTTACTCCGCGGCCCCTTGGTCAAGCGGCTAAGACGGCGCCCTCTCACGGCGCAATCGGGAGTTCGATTCTCCCAGGGGTCACCAACGAAAACACGTTTGAGGAAACGTGTTTTTTTATTTTTCCAGGCCAAAATCCCCGTCAAAACGCGGCCCATTCCCCTCCCGTGATCCGGAGGAGATCCCCGGGAGCCAGGGACACCTGTGCCCCGATTCTCCCCGCGCTGATATAGATTTCCGGGAAATCCTTGGCCGAAAGGTCCAGATACGTCCGGAAGCGTTTCTTCATCCCAATGGGGGAGCACCCTCCCCGCAGATAACCGGTCAGCGGGAGCAGCTCCTTGACCGGGATCAGGGCTGCCGATTTTTCATGCAGGCAGCGGGCAGCGATTTTCAAATCCAGTTCCCGTTCCACCGGGATCACACAAACTGCATATTCCCGGCTGGCGCCCTGTAAAACCAGGGTCTTGAACACCTGGGCCGGATTTTCCCCCAGCTTTTCTGCCACCGAGCGGCCGTAATCCGAGCCGGCTCCTTCCCCTTCCTGCTCGTAAAAATGAGCCTGGTAGGGGATTTTCTTTTGCTCCAGCAGACGCATGACGTTGGTCTTCATTTCCTTGTTTTTTGCTGCCATCTGCTCACCTCATTTCGTATGAGGTCCATTTTACACCCAATCCAGGGATCCTGTCAAATCACGGCCGCCAGCACCAGCATTTCCTGAAGCTTGGCGTAAATCCCGTCCAGATCCTCTACTGGCAGCGGATTCGTCCCCTTCCCGATTTCGATTGTAAAGCCAGGCCGCTGAAAACGCTCGATAAAATAATCCTTGCATCCCCCATGGGAAAACAGCCCGGCGTTTTCCACCAGCCGGTAGCCGCTCGCCTTGCTCAGCATTTGAGCCAGATAACGGCTCCGGGCAGGCGTTCGCTCCCCATATTCCCAGAAAATTTCCTCCCCCTGAGAATGGAAAGTGTAGAGGGTTTCCACCCGGCAGCTTCGCAGAAAACTGACAATTGCACGGCTTTCCGGTTCGCTGTGGGCAAACAGGCCGCCATATTGCCGGGGAGAGGGCTGGTCGATGCCTTGTTCCTGCTCCATGGCACGAAGCTGGGTAAATCCGGCGTCAAAGTTATGGTTCAGATCCACTCCCCGGGCATTGGCCTGCCATAAAGCCGGGTTCTCCGCTTGGATCCGGGCCGCAGTATCCGCATACCGTCCCGCTGAAGCGGCCCCCTCCAGCGCGATGCTGATCCCATCCGGGTTTACCATCGGTAGGACGGTTAGCCCCCGCTGATTCAGATCCGCCCCGATCCGGACTCCGGCCAGAGTCTTCCCCTGCTGCCAGGCCTCCGCCAGATCCTCGGTAAACCGGAGCAGCAGCTGTACCGTCAGCCATTCCTGCGCGTGAAACCCACCTGCAAAGAGGGTACAGGGATTCGGAGCCCCCAAGGAAACCGCATACAGCTGCCGCCCGCAGAGGGACTGCCCGGCCGAGCTGAGCTGCAAAAACGGGTAGGTTTTTTTTAACGACTGCAATTTCTTGAGATAGCGTTCATAGGTCGGCGGGGCTGCGTAGAAATCAGGCTGCATGAGGAACTCCTTTACCGGTGTTTTTGAGGGAAGCTGTATCCCCTCAACCCTTTCCCTCTATTCTATGGCGGCAAAAACAGAAATATGTTGATTTCCTCCCAGCTTCTAGGCTATAATATAGGAAAAGATTCCCTCCCGTTTTGCGGGTGGGGGAAGGAGTGCAGAAGCTTGAAAAAAAATACACAGCTTACAGAAAAAACGGTCGATACCAAACGGATCTATGAAGGGAAGATCCTCAACCTGCGCGTAGACGATATCCTGCTTCCCAACGGGCGTTCGGCCATCCGCGAGGTGGTGGAGCATGGCGGCGCGGCCTGCGTGGTGCCGGTCACAGAAGACGGGATGGTTTATATGGTACGGCAGTTCCGCTACCCCTTCAACGAAATGGTACTGGAAATCCCCGCCGGAAAGATGGATCCGGGAGAAGTCCCCTCTGACACCGCCAAACGCGAGCTGGAAGAGGAAATCGGCCAGCGCGCCCTGGAATTGACCTATATGGGCGAAATCCGTCCCTCCGTTGCCTATCTGACCGAGATTATCCATATGTATCTGGCCCGTGGCCTAACCCCTACCGCCCAGAAATTGGATGACGACGAATTCCTCCATATAGAGAAATACCCGATTGACGCATTGATCGATATGATTATGGACAATCAGATTTCTGACAGCAAAACCATCGCTGCCATCCTGAAAGCCAAAATCACCCTGGACCGGGAAAAAGCAGCCAAAAACTAAAACCCAAAGCAAAAACAAGTGGAGCAGGAATTCCTGCTCCACTTGTTTTTTTATAATTCCCGCGGATCAGCGATCAGCGGCATTTCTGTCATCCGAAGACAGGTACAGCCATAAGGGATCAGCCGTTTTTCCTCCGGCTGTCCCAACGGTTCCAGGGAATCCGGATATTCTGCACAGCATCCGCCTGTCCTGCGCCATGGAACCGGAACCATCTGTGCCGTCAGCCAGACCGGAGGACAATCCGGGTCAAAGGGGAATTTCCCGATCCGGCCGCGGTGAAATTCCAGTTCTGTCCCTGCAAAGGCATAGTTCCAAGAGGAAACAGGCCGAAATTCGTAATCACAATAGGGAAACTTCCGCTCCACTCCATCCCGGACATATTCCAGCCGGGTTTCTTCGGCCTCCAGCCCCAGCGCATAAAGCAGGACTCCCCGCTTGACGCATACCATGCCGCTCGGCCGTGATACCCACTCCGGTGCAAAGTGGAACCGAACTTCCAGCCGGGTTTCCTTTGCAAAAAGACGGCACAGGCGAAAAACCGGACCGCTGACCGGCCGGCCGTCCAATGCAGCGGAAAGCGCTTTCCCTGGAATGCGGAGATCCAGCTCCAGTTCCACCGGCCGCTCCGGAGAAACGATCAAGGTATAGCCGTCCTCAAACGGGTATTCCGTTTGAAGCTCCAGACGAACCGCTGTGCCCTCCACGCTGCCCTCCGCCGAACAGGGGGCAATCGCGCCAATTCCAAACCCGCCCTCCTTTTTCAACAGAGCCGATAAAGCCAGCTTCGGCCATCCCTGCCCAAAATTGGCCGTACAGCAGCCGAAATGCGGTTCCAATCCAAACAGATGGGCTTCCCCGCTGTTCGTACGGAACGGCTTTTCCTCCTCCGGAAAGACGCTGCATTCAATCTGGTTCGTCATTTGGTCGTATTGATGCGCCCACATATCCGGCGTAGTAGCTGCCGGAAGCGCATTATAGGCCAGCTCTTCCAAACGATCCGCCCATTCCGGATCCCCAGTAAGCTGGAACAGGATCTCATAGGAATACATCGCTTCCACCACGGAGCAAAGCTCGCTGCCTTGAAGAGGCCCGGATCCGGACAGGCATTCATCCCCGGTAAAATGCCCGACCGCCATCCCGTGATCCCGCAGCAGCAGCCGGATCATCCGCTTAGCCTCTGCATTCCCGTCCCGACTAGTCAGCCGGGCGTACAGGGCGCTGTATTTTAAACACATCGCCAGGTTGACCACATGGGAAACAAAGCTCCACCGTCCCTTTTCATAAGGACGTTCAAACCGCCAGTACTCAAACAGCCTCTCATAATCGAAGCCCTGAATTTCCAGCTGGAAAGCCAGATCGAGCATCCATTCCTCGGGGCGGCGTTCGTACAGCCAAAACAGCGGGATCAAGCATTCAAACCAGCGCGCCGCTCCCCAGTTATGCAGGGTGCGGGAGTCCAAATGGCTTTGCAGCTGCCGAAGCGCGCGATAAACCGCTTCCTCTATCCGAGGATCTCCCGTACAGTCCTGATAGACCACCAGCACCTTGCAGATCAGGAACAGCGCCCAGAGGTCGTAGCCTTCGCGTTCCTTCTCTGAACAGGGACAAATCCAACCATCCTCCTGCTGTCCTTCCAGGATGGCTTCTACATAACGGCGGGCACGCGCCTGCATCCCTTCATCACCCAGCAGCCAAGCCAGCGGGATAAAGCCGTCCAGCCAATAGGGAACCCGCTCCCAGCCCTCTTTTTCCCCGCCGATCCACCGGCTGTTTTGGATATCCGGCCACATCTGATCCAGATGCCCGTTCAGCCCGGCTGCCTGGATCTCCAACTGGCGCTTCAGCCATCCTGCCGGCCGGCAGCTCCTGGGGGAAAATGGGGTATATACCGCCTGTTTCAACATAAAAATCCTCCGCCCTTTCTCCTTTTGATTTTAGGTCTATTATACACCCTTTTCAAACAGGACGGAAGCGCTCCTTCCGCTTAACGGAAATTTTCCTCTTGACAAATACCCCATCCGGGTATAAACTAAGAGCAAGATACCCCTAGGGGGTTTATAATCTGTTTCTGGAAGAAAACGGCATAAAAATCCATGTCCAGCTTGAAGAGAAAAAAGGGTTACAGGGGAAAATAGAGAGGATCGGAGCACAATCATGCTGAGATCCGCTGCAACGAGAATGGAGGAATCCGGATGAAAGAAGAAGTATACTGCATTGAAGGGATGACCTGCGCGGCCTGCTCCAGCGCCGTGGAACGGGTCACCCGCCGAATGGAGGGCGTGGAACGCAGTGACGTCAACCTGACTACCAATAAAATGACCATCGTTTATCAGGAAGACCAGGTCACACCCGAGCAAATCATCGCCAAAGTCGAAAAAACCGGCTATGGGATCAAGCCATATATCCCAGAGCCGTCCGCGGAAGCCGCTGCGCCTCTCCATCCGGAAAAACCAGCCAAGGAGGATCATTCCGCGCGGAACAACCTCATCGGGGCGGTGATTTTAACCGTTGCCCTGCTCTATATCTCCATGGGGCAGATGTTCGCCTGGAAACTGCCGGTCCCTGCCTTTCTGGATATGAACCTCTATCCCACCAACTTCGCCCTGACCCAGCTTCTGCTGAGTATCCCGATCCTCTATTTCGGGCGGCGCTTTTTTACCGGCGGCCTGAAAGCGCTGTTCCATCGGAACCCCAACATGGATTCGCTGGTGGCCATCGGGAGCGGCTGTTCGTTTTTATACAGCCTGATCCTGACCTATCAGATTCCTGACAATCCCATGCTGGCCCATCATTTGTACTATGAATCGGCGGCGGTAGTTATCACCTTTATCATGGTGGGAAAATATCTTGAGGGAAACAGCCGGAAAAAAACCAAGGGCGCCATCGAAAAGCTAATGGCTTTAGCACCGGACACCGCCCTTTTGCTGGATAACGGAAGTCTGCTCGAGGTTCCGACCTCCAGTCTGAAGGTCGGGGACCGAGTGCTGGTCCGACCGGGTGCCCGAATCCCACTGGACGGGACCGTCCTGGAAGGAAGCGGCGGAGTTGACGAATCCATGCTGACCGGAGAAAGCCTTCCGGTGGAAAAAACACCGGGCAGCAGCGTGATCGGCGGGAGCGTCAGTTACAATGGCGCGCTGACCGTACAGATCGAGCGGGTCGGTGCGGATACGACCCTAGCCAAGATTATCCGGATCGTAGAGGACGCTCAGGGCAAAAAGGCGCCCATTTCAAAAATTGCGGACCGGGTTGCCGGCGTTTTTGTACCGGTGGTCATTGCCATCGCGGCGGCGGCAGCCCTGATCTGGGCGCTCGCCGGGCAGGATGCCTCCTTTATTCTGCGTGTCTTTACCGCGGTGCTGGTGATCGCCTGTCCCTGTGCGCTGGGTCTGGCTACCCCGACAGCAATCATGGTCGGGACGGGGCTGGGCGCGTCCAACGGGATCCTGATCCGCAGCGGCGAAGCCCTGGAACAGATCCACAAGGCCGATGTCGTGCTGTTGGATAAAACCGGAACCGTCACGGAGGGGAAACCCCAGGTTGCCGAGATCATCACCGACGGAGATGCCCATCAGCTCCTCGGGATGGCCGCCTCCGTGGAAACCCTTTCCGACCATCCGCTGGCCAAGGCGATCACCCTCCGGGGCGAGCAGGAGCAAGCGCCCTCTTACCCAGTAAGCGGCTTTGAAAATTTATCCGGCAAAGGCATCCGGGCGGAGCTGATCCTGGAATCCGTCCCCCATCCAATCCTGGTCGGGAACCGCCGGCTGATGGAGGAATCCGGGATAAAGCTGGAAAAGCTCTCCGAGCACGCCAGCCGGCTGTCCCGCCAGGGTCAAACCCCGATGTATGTGGCGCTTGACGGAATACTCCAGGGGATTATCAGCGTAGCAGACGTCATCAAGGAAACCAGCCGGGAAGCGATCGCCGACTTGCAGAAAATGGGAGTCCGTGTCGTCCTGCTGACTGGCGATAATTCGGCGGCGGCAGGCTATATCGGGGAACAGGTAGCCGCAGACGAGGTTATTTCGGAGGTGCTTCCGGAGGATAAAGCCGCTATTGTCCAACGGTTCCAAGGCGAAGGGCACGTGGTCATGATGGTTGGCGACGGGATCAACGACGCTCCGGCGCTGGTACAGGCGGATATTGGTGCGTCAATCGGCAGCGGCAGTGATATTGCCATTGAATCCGGGGATTTGGTCTTGATGAAATCCGATCTGAAGGATATCGGGCGGGCATTCCGATTAAGTAAATATACAATTCGTAATATCAAGCAAAATTTATTCTGGGCGTTTTGTTATAATACCATTGGCATTCCGATTGCGGCCGGCGTACTCTTCCCCTTCAATGGGATGCTGCTGGATCCCATGTTTGCTGGTCTGGCGATGTCTTTAAGCTCGGTTTGCGTAGTGCTGAACGCGCTCCGCCTGCGGGCGAAGAAGCTCTGACCCCCGGAATCCACCTTATCCAAGTTAGGAGGAGCCTAGATGGACAATAATCAAAACTGCTGTGCCGAGCGCACCAAACACCGGGAAACCGCCGAAATCCAAGCGATGCTCAACCGCCTGAGTCGGATCGAAGGGCAGGTCCGGGGGGTGCGCGGGATGGTGGAACGGGACGTTTACTGCATCGACATCCTGACTCAGGTCAGTGCGATTCAGTCGGCTTTAAACGCCTTTTGCAAGACGCTGCTGAGCAGCCACATCAAAAGCTGTGTGGCTGAGGATATAAAAGCAGGCCGGGAGGAAGCAGTGGACGAGCTGCTTTCCACCCTGCAAAAACTGATGAAATGAGAAGGAGGACTTTCTATGACTACCTTAAAAGTGGAAGAAATGCACTGCGGAAAATGTGTGGAGCGGATTACCCGTGTTCTGAACGCGGCCGGGCTGGACTTTGAAGTCTCGCTGGAAAACAAAACGGTTTCGATCAATGGCTGTGAAAACTGCGTCAAAACGGCGATCGCAGAACTGGACGACATCGGATTTACCGCAACAGAGGAATAGTTTTCCACTACAAAAGGGCCTTTCTGTGAAAAGAAGGGCCCTTTTCTTTTTGTCCTGCAGCCGCCGGAAAAAATTTTTCCCTCTATGGTTCAAATTTTCGCCAAAACACCTTGACTTTGGTTTGAAATAGTGATAAAATTTTAACAAATAAAAAGTGAACAAAATATGATTTTTCCGTGGTATAAGTATTAATTCTTTGTTTATCTATTAAACTTATAAAAAGGGGGAGCCTCGGCAGTGGAAACAACGGCCGCAAAATTCAACTACAAGTGGTGGGGAAAAGGGGATCTGGACGCAACGTTCGGGGTCTTTTTCGACGGTTTTTCCAAAATCATCTCTGCCATCGGCATCATGCTGTACGTATTCGGGATGCCCGCCAGCTTGGTTATCGGCAAAATCGTCCCGGCAATCGGCGTGGCCACCTTCCTGGGGAACCTTTGGTATTTTTATGAAGCTAAACGGCTGGCGGAAAAGGAAAAACGCCATAATGTCACGGCACAACCCTTTGGGATCGGCGCTTCCCAGCTGACCGGATGGCTTTTCCTGATTATGGGCCCGGTTTACTGGCAGACGGGCGACGCGATGCTCGCTTTCCGGGTAGGGCTGACTGCCTGTTTTATCGGAGGGCTGGTCGAAATCCTCGGTGCATTTGCAGGCCGCTGGATCGTGAAGCACGTTCCGCAAAGCGCTCTGCTGGGCAACATGGCTTCCAGTGCGCTGGTCTGGCTCTCCATCATCGGGATGGCCACCGTGTTCGACAAGCCGGAAATTGCGGTGCTTCCGCTGTTTATCGTTATTATGGATTATATCGCGAAGGTAGACCGCCGCTTCCGCAAAATCCCGACCGGCATTATTGCCATTGTGATCGGCAGTATCATCGCCTGGGCAACCGGCTATATGACCTGGGAAAACTTCACCTCCTCTTTCTCCAATCTTGGATTTTCAGTACCCGGTTTCTTTGCCGGCGATATCTTCGGCGGCTTCGGCGATGTCATCCCCTTCCTGCCGATCATTATCCCGCTTCAGATCAATAACTTCCTGACCACCCTGCAAGGGGTCGAAAGCGCAAAAATTGCCGGGGATACCTACCCGGAACGTCAATCCATGATTATGGACGGCGTTTGCACTACTGTCGGTTCCCTGCTGGGAAATCCATTCCCAACCACAGTCTATTTTGGCCATCCCGGCTGGAAGGCCATCGATGCCCACGCCGGCTACTCCCTGGCTGTCGGATTGGCCTACTTGGCGGTTTGCCTAACCGGGCTGACCGGCGTCATTATGGCTGTCGTACCTTATGAAGTCGTCCTGGTTCTGCTGATCTTTGTCGGCCTGGTGGTCAGTACGGAGAACTTCCAAACCACGGACAAACGGTATTTTTCCGTAATCCTGATTTCGCTGATCCCCATCCTGTTCCAATATATCCAAACCCTGATCAATTCGGCGCTGGAGTCCGCCGGGCAAAGCGCGGCACAGATCCCGCTGGAGGTCTTTGCGGAAAACTCGCTCCCGATTACCGGGATCAATCTGCTGGCAAACGGTGCATTCCTCTCCAGCCTGCTGATCGCCGGAATGCTTGCCTGCCTGATTGACAAAAAATATACCAACGCGGCGGTATTCTGCCTGGTATTGGCTGGCTGTTCCTTCATTGGCATGATCCATAACGACGCAATCGCCCTATTCCCTAAAAACGGAACTATTCTCGGGATTCTCTATCTCGCTACTGGCGCGATTATTTTTCAGAAAAAATTCATCCGGAAAAAAAGCCCGGAGGAAGCCAAAAATATCCCCGAATATATCAACTGAAACCGGAAGGAAGCCTCTCTCCCCGCGGAGAGAGAATTTCTTCGAAAAGATAGTTTATCTCTCGAACTATGTAAAATATGGGGGAAATTTTTCCTCATTTCGTGCGGTTTTTACTAAAACCGCAAACTTATTTCTTATTTGGAATGTCTGTTTGGCATTGGCCGGCATTCATCTATAGTACAGCTATCATTTAAGGAGGTATTTGCCATGATTAGCGTAAACGAAAAATCGGTTCGGATCGCAGAGCAGATTGTCGCCGACCCGGAAGCCTACAAGGCAAAAGTCCACCGGATCCGCGGCGCGTATATCATCGACTGCGGCGTGGAAGCGGACGGCGGCTGGGAATCCGCCAGAATGGTCACCGAGATCCTGTTCGGCGGCCTGAATCAGATTTCCTATGGGATCTTCCCGGAGCGGATCGGGAATGTTTATTACAACTGTGTAAACGTTTTTTCGGACTACACCGTCCTTCAGCAGGCGGCCTGCAACATCTCGGGCTGGGAGCTCCGCCCCGGGAAATACGCGCCGGTGCTGGCAGGCCCCGGCCGCACGCTGGCCAGAAAACCCGGCGATTGGCTGGAGGTCTATTCGGATTATCAGGACCGGTATACGAAAGCCGTCCTGACGGTGGAAAAGGGCAGCATCATGTCCGAAGACGAGGTTCAGGATCTGATTGACGCGGTCGGCATCGACCCGCAGAACCTCTACATCATCCTGGCAGCCAGCGGCAGCACCGTCTGCTCGGTCGAAGTGGCGGCCCGTATCCTGGAGCAAACCCTGCATCGCCTGCGCGAGGAAGGCTTCAACCTGGACAGCATTGTCGAAGCTCATGGCTTCTGCGTTATTCCGCCGGTTGCCAAAGACGACCTGATCGCAATGGGCCGGGTCAATGACGTCCTGATGTATGGCGGCCAGTCCACCTATACCGTGGACTGTGAGGATTCCGAGATCGAGGCGGTTATTGACAAGATTACCTGTGACAAATCCCCGGTTTACGGCACGATGTTCAAGGAAATCTACCAGCAGTACGGCTGTGACTTCTATCAGGTCCCGATGCAGACCTATTCCCCCGCTAAGGTGGTCATCATCAATCAACGGACCGGCCGGGTCTTTACCGCAGGCGAATTCAACCTGGAGGTACTGGCACAGTCCTTCAGCTGCACCAAATAACTCCCCTCAGCCGGACATCCACGCGCTTGTAAGGCTCTGCCGTTTCTCTCTTTTCTGCATCCTCTGCAAGCCTGCTGACAAAAATTAAAGGAGAACTTTTATGGCTTCTAATGTTAAAATCCCGCTGTTCAAAAAAGCGGATCTCGACGCCTCCATCGGCGTATTCTTCGACGGCTTTTCCAAGGTTATTGTGGCGATCGCCATCCTGGTCGGTACCTTTGGCATGGAAAGCTCCACCGTATTCGGCGTCATGATGCCGGGGGTTATGATCAGCGTCATTGTGCTCAACGGCGGGCTTTGGTATTACTACCGCCGCATTGCCCAGCAGCGCGGGGATGCCGGCCTGACGGCAGTTCCGGCTGGCTTGCAGGCAGGCCGGATGTTCATCTGGCTGTACAGCATCATGCTGCCGGTCTTTCTGTCCACTGGCGACGCGATGCTCGCTTTCAAGGTCGGTGTCGTCGCGCATTTCATCGGCGGGGCTGTTTTCGTCGCCGGTGCCTTTGTCGTACCGCTGATTCTGAAGATTGTCCCGGCCGGCGCGCTGTTCGGCTCCCTGGCCGGCGGGGCGATGGCGTTCCTGATCCTCCAGTCCATGGACGGAACCCTGAAAATGCCGCTGATCGGCTGGCTTTCCCTGATCGTACTTTTTGTAATTTACCTGGGCAAGATCAATGTCAAGCTTCCGGCTGCTTTGATTGCCATTGTAGTTGGTGCGGCAATTGCCTGGGTCACCGGTGAGATGAGCTTCAGCGCTGTAACAGACTCCCTGGCAAACCTGAGCTTCCATCTGCCCAAATTCACTATTGGCTATTTCTCGGGCGATGTGCTGAAACAGGTCATCATGTTCCTGCCGATTATCATCGTCTTTTCCCTCAACGAAGTCATCACCGGCATCCAGGCAGTCGAGCAGGCGCGCGAATGCGGGGATACCTTCTTTACCACCACCACGCCGCTGGTACTCTCCGGCTGTGCAAGTATGGTCGGCGCCCTGTTTGGAAGCCCGCTGGCAGTCGGCCTGTATTGGGGCTATCCGGGCTGGAAAGAAATGAAAGCCGGCACCGGCTACCATTTGGGGATCACCGCGCTCTATGCCGTCGTTTCCCTGACCGGGCTGTCCGCGATTATCAACGCCTTTATTCCGGAAGCTACGGTTCTCCCCATCCTGGTCTTTGTCGGGATTTCCAGCTATACCCAGGCGTTCAACGTGGTGAAGCGGAAATACTTCCCGGCGGTTGTTATGGCCTCCCTGCCTCTGGTAATCGACTTTATCTCGGATAATGTCGCCGAAGGAAGCTTGGCCGGATTCTCCGCCTTCACAGATGGTTCCGCATTTATTGGATTGGTCGTCGGCTGTATCTTTGTCTTTATCATCGACAACGCATGGCTCAAGGCTTCGATTGCCAACCTGGCCGGCCTGGCGCTTACGGGGATCGGTATGATGCATTCTCCCGGCGTCCTCTTCACGGATACCTATGCGCCGGATCTGGGATTTATTGCGGTTTACGCGATCTGTGCTGTCGTCTTCCTGGCGCTGCATTTCCTGAAATTCAACCGGAAATCCTATGAAGCGTCCCTGGCCGAAGAAGGAGCTCAGGAAAAGGCGGAGCTCGAAGCCCAATTAGCCGCTTTTAAAGAATAGAAAGGAAGCTTTTATGAAAACTCTTGTCCTGTTTGGCTCTGCAAGAGCCAACGGCCATACCAAGGCAATGCTCGACCTCTTCCTGGAAACCTTGGGCGGCGAGGTGGAGATCATCGACGCCTACCGCACCGAGCTGGAAATCGCCCCTTGTAAGGACTGCCGTTTCTGCTGGCATAAAAACGGGTGCAGTATCAAAGACGGTATGGTTTCCGTGTATGAAAAGCTGGAAGAAGCCGATAATATCGTTCTGGCCTCCCCGATGTATTTCCACTCTATCAGCGGCAAGCTGAAAACCATTATCGACCGGCTCCAGCCCTACTGGGCAAGCTGCCTGCGTAAGGATAAGCCGGAAGCTTTCCGGAAAACCGGCTCGATCCTGATGGTCGGCGGCGCGCCTTCTTTCGAAAACCAGTTCCTGGGGGGCGAGCTGGTCCTCAAAAACCTGCTCAAGGATATGAGCATCCATTTCACCGGGGAGGTTACTCTCCCGAACAGCGACCGGGATTCCCTGGAAACCCGGCCCGACATTGCGGAAGAAATCCGTGCTCTGGCGCAGAAAGTTCGGGAGGCAAACGGCCTATAAATCACCCCTCCCGGGTTGCCCGGGAATGCCCGATCACGCATCCAATGGGATCAGAATCTATATCATGATATTGTCAGTAAAGTTGAAAACTGGCAAAATGCCAGTTTTCACCCGGCGGCCCTTGGCCTGCCGGTGCACAAAGTGCACACTTACTGAACAATGAAGCCAAATAAACTGGCCGCTTTCGGCGGCCCCGGCGGAAACCGCCGGTGAAAAGCATCCGGTATGCTTTTCAACTTTATTTACTATAAGGAGAAATTCAAATGAAATTTGAAAACCAAGTCGTTATCGTAACCGGCGCAAGCTCCGGCATTGGCGAAGGCGTTGCAAAAAGATTCCTGGCAGAGGGCGCAAAGGTGGTCGGCTGCGGCATTGAAGAAAAGATGAACATTCAAGATCCAAACGCCATCTATGTCCAAGCTAACCTGACCGAGTATGCCGCTGCGGAAAAGGTGGTCGCCAAAGCAGTGGAAGCTTTCGGCAAAGTAGACAAGCTGATCTGCTGCGCCGGCGTTACCTTCATCGGTTCGCTGGAAAGCACCTCTCCGGAAAGCTTCTCCCGTGAATTCCAGATCAACGTCAACGGGGTATTCCATATGTGCAAGGCCGCTGTTCCGGAGCTGAAAAAACAGCCGGGCGCCGCGATTGTCAATATCGCTTCCGACCTAGGCCTGGCCCCCATCCCGGAACGGATCGGCTACTGTCCCTCCAAAGCCGCTGTGATTATGCTGACCAAATGCATCGCGCTGGAGCAGGCCCCAGCCATCCGCGCCAACTGCATCATGCCGGGCCTGGTCCGCACCCCGATGATCGAAGCCCGCTTTACCGAAGCGCCGGATCCGGAAGCGGTCGAGCGCGAAATGGCGGCTATCTACCCAATGGCCCGGATCGGCAAAATCGAGGATATGACCAACGCGATCGTTTACCTGGCCAGCGACGACGCAAGCTTTGTCACCGGCGAGGTGCTGGGCGTTTGCGGCGGTACCACCGCCCTGCATATTTAAGGGGGAACGATCATGGCTACTTCTCTGTTCAAAATGCCGTTTGATATTGAAAAAACCAAGGTCCGCCGGATTTATGCCAGCGAGGATCTGAAAAACTGCCAGGCAGGTACCATGACCTGCGACAAAATCCAACAGATTTACGGGGATCTTCAATTCATGGAGCTGCATGAAGACCGTCCCTGCACCTATACTTCCCTGGTGACGTCGATCGACGGCAAGATTGCTTTCGCCGACGCTCCCCAAGGCCCGCTGATCGCTAAGCTGAACCGCTGTGACCCGGCTGGCGCGGACGCGGACTGGTGGATCCTGAATATGCTCCGTTCCCTGTCCGACGCGGTCATGCTGGGGGCAGGCACCATGAATGCTGAAGCGGATTATACCTGCCATGTATTCGATCAGGATCTGGAGGATATGCGGATTTCTGCCGGAAAGCCCCCGGTGCCGTGGAACATTATCACTTCGCTGGACGCCACAGATATCCCGTTCGACCATTTACTGTTCCATACACCGGAAGTCCCGGTGATGATCAGCACCTCCAAGGCAGGTCTGGAAATTGTCCGGGAAAAAATCAAAAACGATTATTTTGCGGTTACCGCAAGTTCGGTGGAAGAGGTCACACCGGCCCTGATTGATGAAATGAAGGCCAATGCCAATAAGGTGCTCGTCCTTGCCACCGGAGACAAAGTGCCGGACTCCAAGACCGCGCTCTATATCCTGAAAAAATTCGGGATCGACCGGATGCTGATTGAAACCCCCTCCTATATGCATTTCCTGGTAGCCCAGAAAATGATGGATGAACTCTTCCTGAATTACTCCTGCCTGTATATCGGCGGGCAGGCGCTGTCCATCGGCAAATTCGGGAAGGAGTTCGGCTCCCAGGATCATCCGCATACCAAGATGCTTTCCATCCATTCCCACAGCGACCATTTCTTCTACCTGCGCCATAAACTGATTTATGACTAATACGATTTGAAAAAACAAAGAGATCGGCGGGGAAGTTCCCCGCCGGTTTTCTGCTGAAAGGACGGGGCTTCCCATGGCAAAAATTGCCGTTGTCTTCCACAGCGTCTGTGGAAATACCTATCTCATTGCCAAACGCTTCGCGGATTATCTGAAGGACCAAGGGCAGGATGTCACCCTCTACCGCGTGAAGGATGATACCTTTGCCGAAACCTCCCTCCGGTTTGACTCCTCCCGGGAATACCGGGAAGAAATCCTTTCCCTTCCCATTGCGGGAAGCGGGAAGGATTTCACGGATGTCGACGCCCTTTTCCTCGGTTCCCCCACCTATTATGGCTGCGTTTCCGCTCAGATGAAGGCCTTTATGGATTCCTTCTGTGATATTTGGGTCGAAGCCAGGATGGCCGGAAAATTCTTCGGCTGTTTTGCCACCAGCGGCAGTCTGGTCGGTGGCGTGGAGCTTTGTATGCAGGTGATGAATACCTTTGCCCAGCATATGGGAATGGTAAACCTGTCTGTGCCCTGTAACATCCAGGGCCCGGAACAGCCCGCCTATGGCGTGAGCCATGTTTCCGGCCCGATGTCCGACCTCCGACCAACGGAGGATACGGCCCTTGCGGTGCGCAGTTATCTGGATTTCGCTTTGCGGATTATAAACCGCTGAGTAACACAAAAAGAGGAAAGCATCTGCTTTCCTCTTTTTAGTTTCACTACAGCTGTTCCATGCAGTTGGAATAAAACCCCTCAATCGCCACGGCAGCCGCCCCGGTCAGCGCAGCCCGCTGCCCCAGCTTGGACAAATAGATCGTCTGAGTCCCTAAGCCGGTAATCGGCAGGATAATCCGCCTTTGAACCTCCTCCACCAGCTCCGGCAAAGCGGAAAACAGCCGGGAATTCAAGATAATCACTTCACTGTTCAGCACAAAAATCAGGTTGGTAATCCCAATGGACAGATAATCCAGAAATTCCCTCAACGCCTGCTGGGCCTGACTGTCCCCGATACGGATCCGCTCCGCTAATTCCTCCATGCTCCCCGAAGGATGCTCTGCCCCCCGGTTCGCCGCCTCCAGCAGGGTCAGGCAGGAGCAGTACTGCTCCCAGCAGCCATATTTCCCGCAGTTGCACGGCCGGGTTTCCTTACAGTTTAAGATATGATGCCCCACCGCATTGGCAAACCCCAAATACCCCCGGACAAGCTTCCCATGCGAAACTAAACCAGCCGAAAGGACATCGTCCACGCTCAGCACCAGCATTTCATCCCAGCCAGGATTTTCCCGGCGCTCTGCCATAGCGGCCAGATCTCCGTCATTATCCACATAAACCGGCACCTGGAATTCCTGATGCAGCAGCGTTTTCAAATCCGTGTCCCGCCATTTCAGCTTGGGGATAAAGCGGATAACCCCGTCCAGGTCCACCACGCCGCGCACAGCCACGCTGATCCCGATCAGTCCATAACGACTGGGCGGTCGTTTCTCAACCAGCTGATGAATCTCCCCGCACAGCCGCTGGAAATTCTGCTTGAAGCTCTCCCCTTTGACTGGAACCGAGGATTCTGCACAAAACCGATTTGCCAAATCCGTCACCGTGACTTGGATATGGGTGACATTCAAATCCACCGCAATACAATAGCCGGCATCTGCCTGCTGGGTCAGCATGATTGGCTTCCGGCCTCCCGTTGAAACACCCATGGCAGTTTCCACGATAAACCCGTTATCCAGCAGTTCTTTCACAATGGTTGAAACGGTCGCCTTATTCAGCCCGGTAATTTCCGCGATCTCCGCACGCGAAACCTCTTTGCACTGTATGAGTTGCTGCATAATCTGCATCCGGTTTCTGGCACGGATATCCTTCGTTTGAAGTAATTTCATGGTTGCAGGCCCTTTCCTACTTTTTGCGGCTTGGCTATTCCACAGGCACAAGGCCCCTCCAGCCCTCCGCATATAATCGGCTATTGGAGCGGAAGTGAACAACGTGAACAAACCGCCCTGGCCATCAATGTATAATAAGCATTTTAGTTTTATTATATCATAATTTCAGTAAAAAGGGAATGATTATCGTAAGACAGCCTATGCCCGTTTCATAAAAAAGCTGTATTATGAAATGCCCAAGAATCCTCACCCCGTCCCCTTTTCTTTGATTGCTCAAAGAAAAGGGGATAAAAGCAAGCCGCCTTTCCTGCTCAAGCAGAAAGGCGGCTTTTGTGGTTAAAATAAACTGCGGAATACCCCGGCGGTTTTTTTCAACAGGAAATACTTTAATCCTGTACCTCTTCTTGAATATAAACAGGCGAGTTCGATGGTTTTACCAAGAGGGAAATAAAAAGAGGTGGGGGTGCAATAACGAAAAGAACCGAAACGACAATGACAGCTGTCAATTTTTTCATACCTGCTCCTCCTTACCCAAGAATGAATGGTGCGGAAAGAAACCTTTTTCTTCATCCCCAGTATATCAAATTAGAGCAGAAGTTTCTACAATAAAAACAAACAAACTTTGTTGAAAATATTTGTGCATTATACCTACATCCAAATCCTAGCTGCTTCTTTTTCTGCCAATATGCATCGCGTGTTCGGAAAACGCCAGAAATTCAGGAAGCTCCAGAAATTCCTTCGCCGTTTCCACCCAAAGGTCATACTCCTCCTGGGGAAATGACTGGAGCTGATTAGCATAAAGCGCCAAAATACCTTCCTGCCCGAACAAACAGCATTTTTCTAAAGGGAACTGCTGCATAAAGGGTTCGATCTGACGCTGATTGATAAAATAAGCCGATGTGAATGCGGGGCCAACATACTCCGTCCCCTCAATAATGGAACGGAGCAGCCCTCTCGTGGATTGGTTCGCCAAATCCTCCGGCAGATATCCGGGACCGTTTTTCAAATCATAAATAAGCCCTGCAAAATCCAGGATAAAGGAACAATAAAGGAATCCGCCGGGCTTCAAGTGTTCCATCGCCGACTCAACGGCCTGGATCCGGTCCTCCTTCCTTTGCAGGTGATATAAAGGGCCCATTAAAAATACATGGTCGTATTGGCCCAGCCCTAATCCGTCAAGGGCACGGCAGTCCGCAGCAAACATCGGAAAGCGGACCTGGGATTCCTCCGCCTTCTTCCCGGCAAGCTCAATATTTTTTCGGATAAATCAACCAGCGTCACCCCGCAGCCCTTCTGGGCATAATGGATGGAATACCGTCCCGGACCGCCGCCAATGTCCAGGATACTGTCACCCGGCTGAATATATTGATCCATCTTATAAGTGGTAAAAATAAATTCCAAAGGATTCTTCTCCAGGCGCTCCCACTCCTTCAGGCTATTGTCATCATAATATTTCCGGACTTCCTGCACATTCATTTTCAATTCTCTCCTTTCATCCTCGAACGGTTATTGCCAAAGGATCGCAAAACGCCCCTCATGGCGTTTTTATTACGGCTCTCTTTTCGTCAGCAGGATGCTTTCCCTTTTGCTGAAATTCTCGGGGCAAAGCTTCCCCATCACCACAAACCGCTCGTTCTCCTTTCCCTCCGCCAGGGCGCAGGTGGAAAGCGTCAGCAGCCGATCCTCCTCCGATACGGTTACGCCATAGTCATAAATCGAAAGCTCCAGCGCCTTATTGGCAATCGACAGCTTCTTCCGGTCATTCATATTTACTTCAATGTAATTGAAGTCCGTCGAGGTATAGAAGATCGAAAAAATCTGGAAGGTATAGCTTCCCTCCTGGGTGGTAATAGTCACATAGGGATGCTTTTGTGCAAAGTCCTGATCCAGGAACCGGAATAATTGGGAAAAACGCTTCCCATTTGGATCATCCGTGGAATTGCCATGCCCATAGACGATGGTATTCTGAGAAAAATCCTCCCTGGCCCCCAGCGCGCACTCATAATCCGCGAAATAACAGCCGTATACATCATAATTCCCATCTTCATTCCGGCGCTCATAATACCGGTTGTCATCCGCCTGCATAATCAGCCCGTTGATATCGGTATCCGGGATCTGGATCCATCCTACCGCATCCGGGGTCTGGCCAATGGCGTAATCCAGGCTGTTCTGAATATCCGCCTCATTTCCCGCAGGAGGGATCTGGCCGAGTACATTGGGATTGTTTTCATCAATTTCCAGGGTTGGGGCCTGTTCCTCCGGCATCTGTTTCCAAAAGAAAAATCCCGCCCATACTGCGCCCAGCACGGCCAGCACAATCAAAAAGGTGAGGAGGAATACCTTCCCTCCCTTTTTCTCGGCCTTTTCGGGGACAGTTGCCGGGGCCTTGCCCGAAGCCTTAGCCGGGGCTTTGACCGGCGCTTTTACAGAAGGCTTTATTGGGGCTTTTGCCGGAGTTTTAGCCGGTGGTTTTGCCGAAGGTTTCGTATTCGTCTTCATCCGCTCACCTCTCTGATCGTTCCTTCATCCCCCTTGTTCAGGAGGATTTTCCAATAAATTTTTACTCCGGAGCAAATCCGCCCCGGAGTAAAGTAAATAACTGCAAAAATGGGTGTCGAATGCCTCAGCGTATTTCAGCATACACGCCAGTCTGCGGGTTGGGCTTTTTGCCGCCGCTGCTGCTGCCGCCATTGATATCGCCGGGGTTCCTATTATCGCTGCTTTCTCCTAAACCGTTGGCCATCGTGCCATCGTAGTTCACACCCGCTTTATTCTCCGCGCTGATCAGCTTGCTGTCCGTCACGAAATAGGTGCTGAAGTGGGTGATCGGGACGCTGAATGTCCCTTTTGCATTGGAATTGACGTAACCGTAATAGTCGATCCGATCCCGTTCATCATTATAATAGTTCCAGAACAGCTGCTGATTCCGGTATTCCCTGCCCAGGTTGATGGTCAGCTTCATCCGGCCGGGCAGCGCGCCATGGTCGTTGAAGTAGAGGTAAACCGGGTCAATATCCGGATCCTCCCCTCCCCGCATCATCGCGTCCTGAATCAGCGCTTCATCCGGCGTTGCGAAGCAGAAACGCAGGTCATAGGTTTCCACATGCGGAGTCAAACCGTCAATCTCACTGCCTTTAATCTCCAGCGCATAGTCATTCCCCTGGAAGACAATGGTCTTATCCGGATACTCCTCTTTCATCTTCTTGAACACCTCCGCGTCGATCAGGGCATACTGGGTAATGTCCACATAAATCGGGTTGGAAGTATCAAAATCAATCATATCGGCCTTGATCGGCTTGAGGTTCCCCTGCTTTTCCTCATCGTTCCGATACACATTCAGGGTATAGGTTTTCTTGGTGCCGTCCTCGGCGGTAACTTCGATGGTAAACACCGTCTGATCCGCCAGGATCGAGTTGGAATAAGCGCCGTTATACGCACTCAAAACCTTGCTGTCCATCTTGACAACCATGCTCGCCCGGCTGTCAGAAAGGGTGGGCGTAAGGCTCAGCTTCATCTCATTGGGCTTGATATACAGCTCGTATTCCTCTACATTCGGCAGGAAATCGGGGGACAAATCGCCATAATTGACATAAAGGTCTGAAAGGGTCGCATCGCTGCTCTTTTTCAGGAAGTTATAGTCACGGATCGTCACGGTATAGGTCTTTTTCGTTCGCCCGTCCTGCGCGGTGACGGTAATCCGGACACGGGTAACACCCTTGGTGGTTACAATCGGCTGCGATGTGCCGCCGCCGACGCCCAGCGTCTGCTGGATCCCGTCATATTCCATCTCCACACTCGCGTGGGGATCCAGCGGGATTGCCTTAATCGTGAAGTTCCGGGTGCCTTGAGGGATGACCACCGTATAGTTCGTGATATCCGGGATCAGGTTGACCGGATCCATACTCTCCGCCCCACTGACCTCCAACCCGGTAATCGGATAAAGCCGCGCTTCCGAGCTGGGCTTCTCACGGATAATATACAGTAGGATCTGCCGCAGTTCGGTCCGTCCGGACTCCGGAATGACCTCTACGGTAATCAGGTTTTCCCCAATATCCAGCGTAATCTGCCGGAAACTGTCCACAGCTACCGGCCGGCCGTTGATTTCAACTGTCGTCACATCCGGATATTTTGCAATCGCCGATACTTTGACCTCCTGCACATCATATGGGACGCGGAGGGTAAATTCACCGTTATCCCCCGCGGTAGACTGACCCGTCCAGAGGTTGGTATCATCTGCCGCATTGTTCACGGTAATGGTCACATCGGTATTCTTATTCGGGATGCTCCGCTCCACATAGACCCGGTAAGAAGGCGAACTGTATTCCTCGTTCTCCGCCTGTACCCGGATGTCATAGTAGAAATTCATCTCATCGTCTGTTACAGGGTCGCTGGGGGATACATCATCCGCAAATTCCAGATAGGTGGCGTTATCCCGCACGACCTTGCTCTTGGCATTTTTCCAAAGCGGCTGGTCTGTGTCGGTAGAATATTTCATGACCTCCACCTGGATGGCTTTCCCGCTGTTCGGCAGCGCATCCAACTGGATTTTTTCAGTGGAATAGGGCAGCTTCATACTGTAGGACCGGCTGATCCGATCCGCCGCATAAGCGCCTTCAATAAACTCATAGACCGAATCGTCTACAGGGTTCACCACCCGAAGATCCGCCAGGGTATTATCCGGATCCGGATCGTCTACAATCACCGTCACATGGTAAATAATCGTTGTTTTCCCATCCGCACTGGTCGAGTAGACATCCACCCGGTTGATATTATTGATCTCGCCGGTATCCCGGTTCCAACGGTATCGCGGATAAATAACTCGGGTCTGACTGTTCAGCAGCCGCCGGAGGGTATTCAGCGGCGCATCAATATCCTGATCGACAACCTCAAACTGGGGTTTCCGCCCCCAGTCGTCCGCCGCCGTTGCCTTTAGAGTGAATTTCTTATCCCGCTCGGCATAAGGGATATGATAGGTGATATTCCGTACCAGCTCAAGATCCAATGGCTGATCGGCAGGCTGTTCAACCCCATCCAGCCAGGGAAGGGCCGTTTCTCCCCCTGCCCGGGTCGCCTCCAACAGCTCCAGGAAGCCGTTGCTCCCCTGTGGTTCACGGGTAATCGAAAATTTATACGTCCCGCCGTCTCCATTATCCGCCAGCGTGCTGACGGTAATATCCTTAGTCTGCTCATAGTTGATCGGGATCCATTCATCCATGACGGTCTTGGATCCGTCCGGGGAAAGTTCATACCTTCTCTCCTGTGCAGTCCCTTTATCATCCGTCCAGCGGACCGTAACCGCACGCTGAGAGGTCGTTTCCGCCAGCGGCGTTTTGTTATACAGCAGTCCCAGGTTCACTTTGTCAATGACCCAGGGGAGAGGGATTGTAAACTCGGTCGGCTTCTCCGGGCCGGGCTGGAAGCCATACTCCACCTGGCCCCCGGGATACGCTTTTTCAAACCGCGTCTGAAGATCCTGATAAGATTCTTTATCCAGGCCGCTGTCCTTTTCGGATACAAAATTTCCGTATAAATCCAGCGCTTTCAGGCTCCAGTCCGGGCTGGGCGAGCTGTCCGCAGTAATATTGATATTGATGGGCTGCTGAGGCGGGTTGACGATCTCATTCCCGTTCCGGTCATAGAAGGTAACCATCAGCCGGACAGACCCCAATTCCTTGGCCTTCACCTCAAAAGTAACCAGCTGTTCATCATCTACATCCGTATTGGGGTTCCGGATCTCACTGCCAAACACATAGGGAGTGGTCGAATTGTTGACGAAAACTTCCACTTCGCCGCTGTCGTTGTCCCCTACAGTGATCTTAGCAGTATACGCCTTGGATGTCCCCTCGCCGAAATTCAGCTTGCCCCGGAAGGTATAGGGCAGAGTAGGCTTGATCGGCCAGTTCGGATGCGTCCCGTCGTAGACATCCATTTGAGGCGGGAATTCCGTAACCGAGGTCCAATTGCCTGTTCCGACCTTCTGCTCTACCGGCGTCCGGCTCGGGCTTTTACCGGTACCTAAAATGATAATCGGGATTTCGACTGGAAGCGCCGTATACACCGGTTCCGCATTCGCAGTACCCTTCCCCTTTTCATATTTAACCGTTGCCCTCAGTCTCCCTGAAACATTTTCCATTTTCTGGGTTACCGTAACTGCCCACTTTTCCTGGTTTGGGTTTTTATTCAGAATTTCCAGGCTGTTTGCATTGTTTGGATCATCCGGTACCCATTCCCACTCAATGTTAAAGCCTTCTTTATAGTTATAGCTGAAGTCCTTATGCCGCAGCTCGAAGTTGTTGACAATATGGGCAAGATCTGCGTCCGTCGGCTTGAGCAGGATATAATCCGTCGGCGTCCGCTGAATCTGCTCGGTACTGATCATATTTACCGCATTCTGACGATCCACAATCGCCATTGTAATACCGCGGACGGTTTCTTTCCGGAAGGTAATCCTGAACTTCGCGCCTTTGGTCAATTTATCCCCAGGAAGGGTGATCTGCAGAGTCAACGATTGATTGGTACCGCTCATATTGCTCATACTTACGGTGATTGAATTACGGGACACATTATCCCAAGAGGGCTGTACGCCATCAAAGCCAGCCGTTTTTAAGTCCCCTTGCGCCGTCACTTTTCCCAACGACTGAATTACACCTTCATCCGGGTTCTCAGGCGCGCCTGGAGCCGCAGGCGAACCGACATCCAAAACCTCGAACTCCAATATACCCTCATTTAAAATTTCCAGCCCGCTCGCCGTCCCATCCGTGCCAAGGACGTTGGCCGTAATATTCTTGCTGATATGGACCAGATTCCCATCGGTGTTTACCGTATCAAAGTCAACCGTTGCGGTTGAGCTACGTTTAAAATAGGCGCGAAAAACCGGCGTCAGGTTGTAGCTGGTTAAGGCAGTCTGACCCGGGTGCTTTCCTTTCGCCGCCGTAATACTTGCCTCAATATTGCTGCCGACCTGTGTGGTCTTGGCTTCAATTACCGACTGATCAGCGGTACCGCCCTCCGTCAAGGATACCTCAAACGGTTTTTGAGTGGAATATTCATATCCATCCGGTACCCGGGTCCGCCTGATATCCAGGGTTTCACCCTCCAGCAAATACAGTGTCTGCTGGGGCTGGTTGTTGATATCAACCGCTTCGACATAATAGCCGTTATTATCATTCGGGGCCGCCTTTGCCGGGATTCCCTCTCCAGCGGACAAAAACAGCATCATTGCCGCCATCAGAAAAGCCGTTACCCGTTCCGATACCAGCCGTCCGTTTCTCATTCTCATACCCTGCACCTCGTTTATTCTGTCAATCTCTGCGCGAAGTTCTACTTAAACTATCGGTTGTTTTTCGTGCGCTACAAGTTTCCCTCCACGGCTTCCTGCAATTTCCAAATTATTTCTTGGGCCTCATCTGCCGGAAATTGTCATAAACAGCGACAACATTGGGCTCGAAATCCAATCCAAAAAAGGAAGGCACCAAAAACCGGAAAATATAGTCCATCTCTTCGCGCTGATGGAGCGCCATCATGGTTTCCGCAATGATCACACTGTTGAGGAATTTCCCTCCTACATGGTTAGACGCCACAATCGTCGCATAAAGCGCCCGTTCAATCAGTTCGATCTCGCCAACATCCAAGACCATCTGCACCGCTTTGCGCAGGAACGGGGAAGCATACCGCTCCGGATTTGCATCCACCATATGGTCCATCGCCAGCATCCCTTTATCCCGGGCCACTGACGCCAGTTCCAGCAGCATCCGCACGGTATACAGGCATTCCTGTTTATCGTCCCGCGAGCATTGGATGCGCTGGGAAAAAAACTCGGTATCCAACCGCATATATTCCAACCAGGTTTTTCATACTCATTGCCGATTCAAGCCGGCGGCCCCGTCTTATAGGAAGCCGTATAAAAATGCTGTTTTTATGCGGTTCCCGTATCATCCGGTGTGAAAAACGTCCTTTCCTCCAAATTCAACAAAAGGGGCTGAAACGGCCCTGCTCACGGAAAAAGCACCGGCAGACAAAACATACCGGTGCTTTTTCTGCACTTTTTATTTGCCGATTTCCAGCGTTTTCATCGTCATGGCCTTGACCACTTCCAGCGCGGTCAGGTTGGCATAATAAGCACTGCTGGCAGACATCAGGTCAAACTGCTCTTCCATCCGGTTTACGTTCGAACGCAGAACATAGCCGTCCTCGTCTGCATCCGGATGGGTTGGGTCATAGACAGGCACAAAATCCGCCTGGCTTTCCACTACTCTGGCTACAATCACGCCGCCGCTTTTCAGCTTAGCGTCCGCGTCACTCAAAGCTTTGTCAAAGGTCAGCTCCCGTTCCTGAAAGACGACCTGTTTCCGGCGGTAGGGCTCCCCATTTGCCGTGCGGGTGACATTCTGGTTCGCCAGGTTCTGGCTGATAATGTCTACCCGGAAACGCTCCGCTGTCAACGCAGAAGCCGTAATATCATAAGAATTTAAAAAACCCATAACCGTTTAACTCCTTTGCTTATTTCGGGGCATTTTCCAGGACATATTTCAGGTTGGAAATCTGCCCTGTAAGTTTTGAAGTCAGATACGAATATTGATAGTACGCTTTATTCAGGCGTGCGCTTTCAATTTCCAAATCCACGTTATTGCCGTCGGGACGGACCGCCGTATCCTCCTCGGTTTCAATAAACGCTTTAAAGTCATACTTGCCCGTATTCGGTTCGCTGCCGGCTCTGGCGAGTACATCTTTGAAGCTTATTTTTTTTGCTTTATAGCCTGGGGTAGAAATATTCGCAAGGTTTTGCTGGCTGATCTGCATCTGCAATTGCAGGGCATTCATACTGCTTTCCATTGCTTTAAATGATTTCGTTTGGAACAGATCCATAACAGAAGCTCCTTCCCCGGCTTTCAAACAGCCGGTTCTGTTAAACAGCAATACCGGCAGGCGATAAAGCTTTTGCCGTTTGCCTATGAGATGGCAGGATACGCGAAAAAACGCAGCCTGGATATGTAAAACACGCAGAATTTCCAATCAAAACATTTGATGGAAAACTCAATTAAAATAACGTTCTTAATAATACTCGACAGAGATTTCTAAAATGAAAGCCTTTTTCTTAAAAAAAATCGAGACTGCCTGTTTTTTCCAGATACGCTCTGCCGGAAAAATCAAAACCTTCCGGCTAAAAAGCCGGAAGGTTTTGCCTTACTGTGTTTTTGCCTGTTTTGCCGCCTGCGCAAATGTATCGCGCAGTTCCCGGATCATCGTCAGAACTTCATCTAATGGGGCGGCGTCTTTCCGAACGTTTGCAGCAATCACCTGACGGACAAAATAGTCATAGAGAGCTGACAATTGGTTCGATATCTCATACTGGAAATCCAGCGTTGACCTTAAATAGTTCAGGATCTTCTGCGATTTCTGCATTGCCGTATTGGCCTTCACCACATCGTGTTGTGCAATACCTTCCTTCGCCCTGGTAAGCTGAAGGATCAGACCGTCAAAAAGCTTTAACAGCATTTCACTCTGTGTCATTGTCATGACAGACTGCTGCTTATACGTTTCATACGGATTTTTTCGAATCATGTGCGCCCCCTCAAAGAGTCCTTATTCCGCTATAGATCAATAACCGCCCAGCTGCTGTGCAAGCCAGGAGCTTTGGCTGTTCATCTGTGCAATATATTTTTCCATCGCGTTAAACTGGTTCCAATATCTTTCTTTTTCCCGCTCATATTTAGCGTTCAAATCCTTGATCTTATTTTCAATTTCCTGGATCTGGCGGTAGATTGTGTTGTTCTTATCACTGCCGTAGCCCGACATACCGGCCATCGATACCAGGGAACCCGGAGAAGCCGAACTCAGGTTTGCCGCTTTCTTGATGGCATTGTTCAGGTTCGCCGCCAAGCCGTCTGTTGCGTTGGTAAACAGCTCACGTACCGAGTCCGGATCGTTGGCCAGAGCCTGACGCAGTTTGGAAGCATCGAAGCTCAGCTTGCCGCTGTCTTCTTTCTTGCCGATACCCGAGATCGTATCAATCCCCAAATCATACAGGGCATAGTTGGAGCCGTCCGGCTTCTGGAACAGTGCCAGACGCATATCCGAAAGGAAGCTTTCGATATACATATCGTTGCGGAGCAGACCCTCTTTGGCCTTTTCTTCCCAAAGCTCAATCTCCCGATCAGACATTTCTTTTTTCTGCGCACTGGTCAGCGGGTCATATTTCTTATAGTTTGCATCCTGGCGGATATACTTGTTCAGTTTCCCAACCAGTTCGTTATATTTTTCTACAAAGTCCTTGACCGCGTCAAAAACCTTCTCGGTATCCCGCTCAGTTGTGACCGTATCCGCTACGATGTCCGAGTCCTTAATCACCTTGCCGTCCGGATCGATCATGGCCTCTGTCATCGTGCCTGCGTTATAGGCCATCTTATTGCCCGCGGAGTCGGTAAGAAAGCTGCCGTTTGCGTCTACCAGGTACTGTACGCCGCCGTCTTCCTTTACGCCTGCCGCATAGGCTGCTTTCCCGTCCACAATACCAGCAACCGCGTTCCCGGCACCATCTACAAAGCCTTTCTGCGCGTTCTTATAAGCGGAATGCACATCCTTCAGCTGGAAATCCAGCCCGTTTACGTTGAAATTATTGCTGCTGCGTTCGGTTTCGACCCCATTGATCGTGACGACTGCGTTCTGGCCTTCCACTACGTCCGCCGCTGTGCCGGAAACACCCAGCCCGATGTCCGAGGTGCCGAACAGCTTTTCAGCCAGCGCATGAACCTCATCTAAAGTCGCCGTACCATTGTTTACCGCGTTATTGAGTGCTATTAGGCCGTCCGTATCCATCATCAGGCGGCCGCTTGCTTCATCCCAAACAAAGCCTTTGCCCTCACCGAATACGGATTCCAGATCTCCCAGGGTAGCGTTGTCACCCAACCCGGCGATCTTCGCCAGATCCGAAAGCCCAACGTCCGAAAGAGTGGTTTCCGAGGAAACCCGGTTCGTCCCGGAAAAGCCGAACTTCTCCGCCAGATCCGATTCCTGACCCTCGAAGGAGATCTCCGAGCCGTCCAGCACGTTCAGGCGGAACTTGCCGTCTGCCGTGTCGATCGAAACGGTTGCTTCCTTGCCGGCGTCCGTTTCGGTGAAGCCGAAGTAGCGTTCCAGCTGGCGGTTCAGCTCTTTAATGGCCTCGCCCTGGGTATAGCCGCCCTCTTTCTCTGCCAGCGACAGCGTATAGGAGGTGCCGTTTACCTTGAACTTGAAGCTGCCGGCGTCGATCTTGCCGACGTTCGTGGTTTCCCCGCCAGCCATCGTCTGCGAGCCGAGCGTCTTACTGATAACACTGGAACCGGATTTTACACCGAACATACTGTTCATCAGGTTGCCGGAAACATCCTTGACTTGGACGTTCTGGCCTGCGCCGGAAATCGTAGACTCCAATACAAATTTGTCATCCAGGCTGGAATAGGTCATCCGGACACCGATCCCGCTGTTGTTGACTTCCTTCATAATCGAAGAAAGGCTGGCATTTTCGTCGAAAGCAAAGGTTTTTCCGTTAATTTCAAAAATAAAGGATCCGCCCTGAAGGTCATTTTGGAACATGACATCCTTCAGCGGGGTGCTCAAGCTGATCTTGCTGGACTGGTAATTCGGAACGCCGGTCAATTCCAGAGCAGCGTCATCGCCTGCGATTTGGAGCTGATGACCAGCCCCGGCCAGATTCCAGTTCAGGTTGCCGTTCCCATCCGCCTGTACCCGGACCATCCACTCGCCGCCGTTGGTTTTGCCGAACTGTTCGAGCTTTTTATTCAGCGCTTCCGCCAAGCCGTTGGCATCCGTTGTTTTCAGGTCGGAAGCTTTCAGGCCGAACTTGATGGAACGGCCGTCCAGCGCGATCTCCATCTCCATTTCAGGGTCGAGATTCATCTGGCTGGTACCGCCCTTGGAAGGGATGTTGATCCCGCTCGAAAGGCCCAGCATCGACAGCCCCATCTGGTCGGATTTCCCGGAAACCCAGATGTCCTTGCCCTTAAAGGAGAGCGCGCCTTTTTCGTTTACATCGACGGTTACCCCTTCAACCCCGGCGTCTTCAAAAGCCTTGTTCAGGGCGTCTTTGATTTTCTCATAATCCGCTTCTTTATCGGCCTCCGCACCGGAAAGCCCCAGCGCTTTCAAGTCCACCTTAACCTCTTTGCCGCCTGCCTCAAAAACAACGGTCTGGTTTGTCAGCATATCCACATTCGATTTGCTGACGATCCCGTTTCGGCTGACAGCAGAGCCGGACGTCATTTTTGCGCTGGTAGCCAGCTGTTTGACAATGACGCTGGTATTGCCCGCCGCTGCGGAACTGGTGCCGGTAACTTTAAACGAATTGGAACTGGAAGTCGCAGTCATCGAGTCGAAGAAGCTGCTGCTCAGGAAATTCGTACTGGAATCCAGATTAAAAAAGAGATCTCTGAACGAGTTAATATCGTTAATCAGTTCACGGTAGATCTCCTGCTTCCAAAGAAGCTGCTGCTTGATCCCAGTTTGCTTATCAATTTTCGACTGTGTGCCGGAGAGCATCTGTTCAACCAGGCCCTCAGTATCCATCCCCGACGCCAAGCCGGACATTCCTTTATTGGAATATTTATTTACACTGAAGCTGTTTGACGTACTGATCGATGCCATGTTGATTCCTCCTTGTGTCTGATCTGTATTTTCCAAACTATATTATAGAAGAATTTGTTTCATTATAATTACTCGTCCCGTTTAGGGAAAAATAAAGGGCTGATTGCGTCAAGGGCGCTTTTTTTCCGAAAAAGCTAAATTTTCGCGAACCCAGGCCGTGCAGGCGGTTTACGGTTCATCGAGCTCTGGTAATACTTCGAAGCGGCCGCCCCGCTCCCCTGGTTGACATTTTTGATTTTTTGAAGCAGGTCCTTCCGCTCCGTTTCCAGCCTCTCCAGCACGAGCGGCTCCATTTCACGGATACGGTACATCACCGCCCGGATCTCCGCTGCGGCTGTCTGAACCGGCTGTAATTCCGGAGCTAATTCTTCATATCCGGCCTGGCCGCCGGCAGCCCTGCGCAACAGCTGCTGCCCCTCATCCGGCTGATCCCCTCCGGTAACGGCCAGAATCTGGGCGTCAGTTTCCTGGATCTGCTTTTGAAGCTCCTCACGCTTTTCCATATGCCCGCCGATTTCCTCCTGTGTACCGGCTGTAATGGCATAGGTTGCCTGTTCATACTGAAGGAAAAGCTCCCGTTTTTTTTCCAGCCATCCGCAGACAGCCTGGGCCATTTCCTGCGTTGATTTCATTACTGCACCTCCTAATGCTGCTCATCTAAATAAATGTTCAGACTTTGTGTCCGCATATGGATCGGTCATCCGCTCCTCCTTAAATCTAAAAGAAAGATAAAAACAGACAGCCAAAAGAAATTCTGACAGATTCCCCTATACAAAACCGCCGTTTTATATTATGATTAAAGAAAACACGCCGCATAAGGCATTCTGGGGAGGCTTTCCTGTGAGGGATAAAGTTTATATTTACGCGAATAAACGGCGAGTGCTGTTCCCAGCCCGGCTGCTCTCCGAGGAAGGCAAGCTGCTGGAATTCGGACAGGCTTCCATTTCAGCGGAACAGGACTCGGTCGATTTTGTCGGCGATTTTGTCCCGCTGTTCAAAATGGGGACGCCGCTGACCATCGTCCGCACCTTCGGCGAACAGGAAATCCATATTTTCCGGGGCGAAGTATACCTTTCCTCCCGGAAACTTCTCCGCTTAACCTCCGTATCCGACGAGCTGCTCCCCGGGTCTGAACGGGTTTACCTTTTCCCTGTCAACTTCCCGGCGCAGGTCACTGCATTCCCTCCCGCTGAACCTCCGCGCCGTGCTCTGCTTCCCTGGAAGCGGAGCGCACCTCCCGGCCCGCAGGAATTCCTTGTTTCGCTGAATTTCGTTGCCATGGACGCGCTGGAGTTTACCTCACCGGTAGAGCTCCCTCCTCAAAGCACCCTCTGTTTGACGATGGAAAAGCCGGTGGAAGGATATCAGCTTCCCTTGGCGGTCAAGCGGGTTCTCCAATTCGGCAGCAGCGGCCGCACCTACTCCTGCCTGATTGAAAAATGGCCCTTACAGGTACTGGAAAACTGGGAAAAACATCTCACGGAGCTGCACCAGAAAGAAAACAAGCTGTTCTGACCAAGCCGGAGCCTGTCATTGCGGGCTTCGGCTTTTCAATGTCCGGCTATTCCTTTTTCATTTTTGCAATAAAGCTGCGCATCTCCGAAGCTGCTGGAGCATGGGCCGCCTGGCGGTTGGATTCGATCGTCTGGATCAATTCCTTGCGCAGGATCTTATAGCTGGCCGGGGCCTGAATACCGATTTTAACCTGATCGCCCGAAATTTCTGAAATAACCAGCTCGATATCCCCGTTAATCACAAAGGCCTCGCCCTTTTTCCGTGTTAAAATCAACATGAGCCCGTGTCCTCCCTGTTTTTCATCAGCGGGTAGCGCACCGGATAATCCCCGTCTAAAATAACCTGGAGCCCTGTCCGGCGCTGCGGATGAATCATCACCGGGCTTTTCAGGTTGACCGTTGCCTGTTCAAAACTTCCCGGGACAGTCAGGATACACCAGCAAACTGCCTCCTCACCGCCAAGCTCTTTAGCCGCTCCAACGGGAAGCGCCGGATGATAATCCGCATCCACAACCGCAGGATCCACCATCATAAAGCAGACGTTCGGATCCTCCAGCGATTGCAGCCATACAAAACTTTCGCTGATTTCATCGTCAAACAGCACCACATACTCCCGCAGATTTTCAAATCCAAAAATAGGCTGACAGAAATGGATTGCGTCCTGTTCCCCGATCTCCACCTGTCCAAAATCCCTGGTTTCAATAAGCATGAAACTCTCCTCCATCTTTCTCTATTTGTTCTTTTGAGCGCCTTGATGATAGAAAAAAGCAGCCATGGGTCCCATAGCTGCTTTCGCTTTTTCTGGCCGTCAGCGGGGATCCATCCGAACCGGTCTTTTATTCGCCTGCATAATTCGGATCCGCGCTCTTCGGCACATAATTCGGCTCTCCGAGATATTCAATCTGCACCTTGGGATATTGCAAGACTTCCATATGGAAACGTCCCGGTACATACTCAAATACATTGCGCGCTGTCTGCCAGTCAAAACTCAACTCACCGGCCTGATAATTTTTATTCAGCTGGTTTGGCAGCCAGCTGATATTCGGACCAGTGGAAGGCAGGAACGCCGTATAGGATTCCGGCTGTTCCATCATTTTCTGGCGGACGACCTGCCCGATCGTCACACCGTTTTCGATATGGCTGACCTGTTTTGCGAACTGGTTTTTACTGGAACAGTATTGCTGCAGATTCTCCTGGCCCAGCTGAGCCCCTTCCTTTGCACGGTCCATACTGGTCCGGAAGCCGAGGCTCCGGCGCATATCCATGGTATCCAGCCGCACTTCAATATTTTTCGACTCCATATTGATTTTCGCTCTGCTCTGAGTAACTTCGGAGCGGGCGTTATCGGCTTGTTTAAACTCCAAACGCGAAGGCTCTATTTTATAGCGGATCTCAATTGGAGTACTTGTAATTTTCAGCAGCTGTTGCATCCTAGCACCCTCCTTACTCAAAAAATACTCAAATTACCGCAGGAAATCAATCAAAGACTGTTGAAACAGGTTTGCGCCCAAGGCAAGTGTGGCTTTCCAAACCGCTTCATGCTCCTGCAATGCGACGCTTTCCTCTTCCATATCGGTCGCAACCAGGTTTTTCTTTACGGATTCCAGCGTATCTACTTCCGATTTCAGGCGGTCCGTCGTCCGCTCCAGGAAGTTCACCCGGCTTCCCAAATCGGTTTCGCTCATCAGCAGCGCGCTGTGGCGTTCCATGAACTGGTCGTGCAGCCGCATCACTTCCTTCTGTTCTTCGGTGCCGTAAGGCTCTGCACGCAGGGCGTCTTCAATATCGCTCAGCAAATCGTAGATATTGTTGGGCATTCCATCCGTTTCGCCCATACCCAGGATCTCCAGCCCGGAGAAGGAAATTTTGAAAGCGGTCGCGGTGTCAATATGGCTTTCCTCTACCTTAACCCCCTGCCCGATATCCAGATAAACGTCCTTATCCCACGGGATCGGAATTCGTTCGCCGGTATTGACATCCTCGCGGAAATAGCCGTCCGCATCCTTTTGGATATCCTTTACCGGGATACTGTTATAGCAGATCTGCCCGTCTTTATCCACGGTAAACGGCGCCGACCCATTATTGGTGCCGCTGAACAGGTATTTATCCCCGTATTTCCCGTTGGCAAACTGGAGGATCTGATCCTTGATAATCTTAATGTTGTTGGCGACAGTCTGGCGTTTTTCCGGCTCGCCGATATTCGCGGCCCGCTCGATATCGCCCTGCGCCAAGTCGGTCATCACTTCCAGGACATCCTGGAGCACCTGATCGGCGGTTTCCAATTCGCCCATCGCATTTTCAATACCGGACAGCTGGGACTCGATTTTGAAAATACGCTGGTCTGCCCGGATGGCACGGTATCCGTCCGCTACATTTTCGGACAGGTTTTCATATTTCATTTTAGTCGTCATCCGGCGCATGGACTCTGATCTTTTCCCTAAATTGTTGTTTAATGTCTTCAGATAATTTCTGGACATTGAACGGGTTGTCACTCTCATACTTGATAACCTCTCTTTAACTGACTTCCGTGTTCAGCTGCTTGCGGGCCGATTAGCGGCCAACCATACCAGTTCTGTTGATCAGCACATCCAGCGCCTCATCCATGGTAGTCAACACACGGGAAATCGCCTGATACGCTTTATTGTAAATCATCATGGATTGGGTTTCCTCATCCTGGTTGACAGCGGAAACCTCATCCCGGCGGTCCAGCATTTCGTCTGCAATAGTTGCCGTCGCCTTGGCGCGGCTGGTATAGTAGTTGACGTCCGCCGCAAGGGTGTTGCAGTAATCATTGACATAGCTTTGGAAGGAGCCGGTAAACTTTTCCCCGTTGGAAATAAAGTCAATGCTTGCGTCCTCCCCGCTGAGAAGGTTGCGCATATCAAATGCGTAGGTCGGATCGCCGTTGCCCTTCTGGAACATTACGAAAGTAGGATCCGATACCCAGTCGTCACTGATGGCAATATTCGACGCATCAATCGGGAAATCAATCGTGGTTGTATATTCGCCGGGAGCCCCCTCTTTCGGGACGCGCGCGCCAAACAGCACTTTATAGCCTGCAATGCTGCCGTCCGGGTTCCGCACCGGGTTGCCCTGGGCATCCACCTGGGAGGGAACTACCTGGTTCATCGCGGTGGCGAAGGTACGAGCCAGGGTATCCAACTTCCCACGGTAGTACCGGATCCCCCGCTCCAGCGTTTCACCCTTGCTGCTCATATTCGGGCCGGCGCCGTTGACGAAATCCCCATAAGCTTTCAGCGAGCCGGTGGTCGAATTCATCTCCTTGCCGGTGGAGTTCCAGCTCATGGTAACGGTTCCGTCATTGTTTTCGCGGAGGTTGATTTCATCCGCTTTTTCACCGGCTAAAACGGTATGTCCGTTTACCTTTACGGTAACGGTGCCGTCTTTTTCTTCCTTAATATCGGTATCCGTATAACTGGAAAGCTCGTCAAGCAGAAGGTTCCGCTGGTCGAGCAGCTCGTTCGGGCCGTAGTATTCATTGCGGGCGGTTGCCGCGACATCGTCCCGGATAGCCTTGTTCAGCTGTGCCAGCTTCTGGAGCTTGTCGTTATAATCCTTGACCGAGATCTCCATGTCATATTTGGTTTGCTCTTCCACACCGTCCAGCTTGCTGCTGAGCTCACGGAGCGTCTGGGTCACGTTTTTCGCCGCTACGCCTACCAGGTTTGCCAGCGCTTCATCTGCGGGATTTTCCGCATATTTGGAGCAAGCGGAGAACAGGTCGCTGAGCGCCACCTGAATACCGCCGCCGTCGGTTCCGTTCAGGCCGTCCTCGCGCAGCGCGGCCTCTAGATCCCCGAGGATGGTGTTCGCCTGCGACTGATAGGACGCGTCGCCATATTCCGCGCGGAAGCGGCGGTCCAGATAGGGGTCGCGGATTTGGGAGACCCCCGCCATATCAACACCCTGCCCGGCGAGATCTGTCCGCTGGACAGCATACCGGCTGGCAGAGGAATTTAGCGATACCGAAACAATATCAATCCGCTGGCGGGTATAACCGGGCGTATCCCAGTTAGTCAGGTTCTGGCCGACAATATCGAGTACCTTCTGGTTCGTAGCCAGACCCCGTTTACAAGTTTCAAAGCCTAAAAAAGTTGGACGCATAAGCCTTCACTCCTTCTGTCTATATTTTTGATTCAAACACCCGGCGGCCTGCATCCGGACCTTTTCTGCCGTAAGGCGTGTAGCTTTCCCGTTTTTTTGCTTCCGGCAGGATTTCTGCCAGAATCCGGAGCTTATCCTGTGCAATTGCCATGGATTTTTCGTTGCTGAATTTAATGCTCTGGACCGCCTGCTCCATCCGGTTAAAAACCGCTTCGCAGGCACTGCGTTCTTCCCCTTCCAAGCCCCCCGCAATCTCGCGGAAGGTTTTCCCGGAAAGCCCAGCCTTGGCCAGAAGCGCTTCCCGTTCCTTTTCCAGGTTCCCCATCTGCATGACAGCAGCCTGCTGCTGAGAAAGGCAGCGCTCCAGCTGGGGCATTTTATTGGACACCAGCGCTTCCCGTTTGTCGGCTTCCTGCGCGGCAAGCTGTTCAAAGAACAGGGTGTATTCTTCCATAAAGCGCATCAGGTCATCCAATTCCTTTTTCCTGTATTCCATCCCGGCCTCCTTTTTCTCAGCGCAAAAATGCCCGGTTCAGGATCGCGTCGGCCAGCGCGCCGTTTGGAATATGATAGCTCCGGTCCGCAACAGCGGTTTTCAGCCGCTCCAAGCGGGCGGGATCCGCCCCTTTGGCCGATTCACGGACCACCGCTTTAGAAATATCTTCTAATTCTTTTTGGCCGGCAGCTTCACGGCTAAAGGAGATCCGGTCCGTTTTATATGCCGGCTCTGCACTTTTCCCCGGCAAACGCTTTGCCCCCGAGACCCGAACGGTGGACGGAGTTTGATATGCGCCATAGGCGGATACTGCGTTGATCTTCATAGGAACCTCTCCAATCCTGGACTTTCTGCCGAAAATCCCACACTTGTACGTGATTTGTCTAATATAAATATCGTCCTGTTCTTAAAAATCTAAACACTCTCCGCGAAAATTCTTTCTTTGCACATTGTCTTTTGACGGATTATTGTTTATAATGATACTTGTCAACGGTTTTTCAAGCCGGCTGGTTCCAAACATGGCCGGTTCCTCTCTTACAACCCACAATAACCTGGAGGAAGTGTTTTTCTTGGCGAAGGTGATCACCGTTTCCAATCAAAAAGGCGGCGTAGGCAAAACCACTACCGTCAACGCGCTCGCCTCGGTTTTCCGAAGAAAAGGCTTCAAGGTGCTCTGCGTCGATTTCGACCCGCAGGGCAACCTTTCGTTCGGCTTCCAGGCGGACGCCGAAATGTCCGCCACCATTTATAATACCCTCAAAAAAGAAATCAGCGCCCAATTTTCCATCCAGCATACCCCCATCGGCGATATCATCCCCGCCAATATCCTGCTCAGCGGGATCGAGGTGGAGTTCACCGGGAAAGGCCGTGAATTCCTCCTGCGGGACGCGCTGAAATCCATCCTGGATCTTTATGATTACATCTTCATTGACTCCCCGCCCGGGCTTGGCGCCCTCACCGTCAACGCCTTTGCCGCGTCGGATTCATTGCTCATCCCGCTGCTTCCCGATATCTACAGCCTTCAGGGCATTGCCCGGATCGGTGACACGATCGACCGCGTCCGTAAAAGCTGCAACCCCAAGCTCACCGTCGGGGGTGCGTTCCTCGTCCAGTACAACGCGATGCAGAATCTTTGCAAACAGACCAAAGGCGCCGCCCAGATGATCGCGCGGGATTACCATATCCCTTTTATGAAGACAACCATCCGCCGCAGTGTCGTTTTGGCGCAGGCTCAGACCCTTCAGGAGGATATCCTTGATTACGCCCCCAAAAATAACGCCGTACTGGATTATCTTGCCCTGGCAGACGAACTGCTGCGGCGCGGGCTATAACAGGAGGTTTTGTTCTTGGCAAAGTCAAAAAAAGAATTCGATAAAGACCTGATGTACAGCAAAATCATGCCCTCGGCCGGCCGGGGGGAGGAACCCGCCGAGCTTCCGCCTGCCCCTATCGTTGCCGAACCCAAGGAAGAGGAAAACCCGCTTTCCCAGCTGCGGACCCGGCTCTTCCCCCAGCAAAACCTGTTTGCAGACTTCGACCGGGACGGCACCCATCTTGTCAACCTGATGGAAAACCTGGTGCTCCTCAAGTTGGACCAGGTGTTCTCCAAATTCAACTGCTGTAAATGCGACCGGTGCAAAAAAGACGCCGCCGCGCTCGCGCTCAGCAAGCTGCCTGCACGGTATGTCGTCGGAACTCCCAGCCAGCTTCAGCGGATGGCCGACGAGGTGCCCGACAAGGACATTACCGCCGCGCTGATCCAGGCGGTGCTTTCGATCCGTTCCAAGCCCCGGCATTAGGGGCTTTTTCTGCGGAAAAAACGCAAATCAGGGCGGATTTCCTTGTAATCCGCCCTGATTTGTGCTGCATTATAATCGGTACTGCCAATAAACGGCAAGCGGTTCGTCCCCTCTTTAACCAGGGGAGCTTCTTGCCCCCCTGAAATCCCATGATGGAAGGGGGGATGTTTATGGTTATATATTCCGACCTGATTCAGATCGGCCTGCTAACCGTAAGTCTTCTGAGCCTGTTCTATCAGGTTTATAAAGACATAAAAAAGAAGTAACCGCACCAGTTTTCCAAGCTTGCGGTTACTTCAACGCAACAGGGGACTAACCGTTTGTATCGGCAGTACCTTCCTTATTTCAGTATATCCCCAATCTACGGGAATGTCAACCCCTTCCCGCATCAAAAAAGCCGTCCCAAATGGGACGGCTTTTATTCGCTTTATGCTTGGAATCCGTGAACTCCGGATTATTGCAGGAGCTGGAGAACCGACTGCGGCTGCTGGTTTGCCTGAGCAAGCATAGCCTGTGCAGACTGAACCAGAACGTTCATCTTGGTGTATTCCATCATTTCCTTGGCCATATCGGTGTCGCGGATACGGCTGTTGGAAGCGTTCAGGTTCTCGACGGTGGTGTCGAGGTTGTTGATGGTGTAATCCAGACGGTTCTGGATTGCACCAAGGCTTGCGCGCTGTGCGGAAACCTTGTCGATCGCGCTGCGGATGGTGTTGATTGCACCCTGTGCGCCTTTCAGCGAGGAAATGTCAACCGAAGCAACGCCCAAGGAAGTCGCGCTCATGCTGTCGATGGACACATTCAGCTGCTGGTAATCTTCATCGGTATCACCGATCTGGAGAACCAGGCCGCCTGTCGAACCGCCAGCAGCACCGGGAGCGCCTGCGAAGACCAGCTTATTGGTATCGAACTTAACTTCGGTCCCCAATACCTGGGAGAGCTGCTGAGCAACTTTTGCGTTTACAGCGGCGCCAGTGAGAACATTGATATCCTTATCCAAAGAAGAAACGTCTACGCTATCTGCTGCAACGACAAATTTTTTGCCGTTGATTTCAAATACTGCATCGTCAAAGTTCGTGCCGTCATACGCTGTGATAGCGGATGAAGCAATCTCAGTCGAGTCATCTTTAGCGGCAGTTACAGTCAGCGCACCGGCTTTCGTGGTCTGAGCGCCGGTCGCAGCAACCGTAACGGTCGAAGAAATACCGGTAACAGCCGGAGCAGCGGTACCTGGCTCTACTGCGTCAAAGGTGAAAGCGCCAGCAGCCTGTGTAACTTTAAACTGGCCTTTCAGGTCTTCAGTAAGCGCTTTCTGAACTTCAGCAGCGAAATCAGCCTCGGTCAAGCCGGAAAGTGTGCTTTCTTTCCCATCAGGCCCAACAACTACCTTATTCGCAGCGTCCTTAACCGTAAACTCGTAGGTGTAGGAGTTGCCGTTATCCAAGGAAACCGTAAAGGATACCTTATCTTTGTTTGCGGTAGGAGCGGTTAAACCGGTAGCTGCCGAAACGTATTTACCAGCTGTAGCGTCAACTGCAGTGGTGGTCAGATCGGTGGTAATCCCGCCAGTGCTGCCGCTCGATGCGCCGCCGCCCATGGAACCATCGAGCAGCTTCATGCCGTTGAAGTTTGCAGACTCGGAAATGCGGTCGATTTCCTCGTTCAGCTGGTTGACTTCGTCCTGCAGGGTCTTA